>JAITDS010000229.1 GCA_031282435.1 Spirochaetaceae bacterium | reverse complement strand
TAAAATTTTTTTGACCGAAAAAAACACCCCCCCCCCCCCCCCCCCCAACCCGGTTTTACAATAACTTCCAAGCTAAGCGGGGGTTAATTGCAAGCACGCGGTTGTAGGGGGGGGGGGGGGTAAGCTATTTTAATAATCCGTGATTATATTCATATAATTCTTTATAAGTTATTTCCGGGTTTGTATACCTTCCTCTATTTTGCGTTACATTTTTATAATTTATTGCTTTTTGTGGACAGTATTGAATACAGGCGACACACTGCTCGCAGTTATGCTTATAACACGGTTTATTGTCCGTTATTTCAATGTTTTCTACAGGACAGACTTTTTCGCATATTCCGCAGCCCGTACAATTATCATTAACCGTAAAATCTTTATCCATATTTGATACTTTTTTTATGAAGTCTTCATTAATAAATTTGAATATACTTGTTAATTTATTGATACTATTATTATATTTTATTTTTATTGAATCAATAATAGGTATAAGTTTTTCATTTGATAGTTCTGTAATTTCATTTATTTTTTTACTCATATCGTATATAATCACATAATTTGAGAACATTCGCAACGTTTGACCATAATTTAATTTTATGCCGTGTTTTTTAAATAATAATTCGTATGTTTGATAAAGCGAATTACCGGCAGAACCTCCGTAAGTTGTAACTGCGTAATAGTACGCGTTTTTATTCCCGCTTAAATTTATATTTTCAATAAATTCAATAACCCTTTTAGGCAAACCCCAAAAGTAAGTAGGATAAACAAAACCAATACGGTCATATTGTTTTGTAAAATTAAATGATTTTGTCATTGAAACGATCTCGCAGTTTTCGAGCGCTTTTGAAATATCTTTTGCGGTTTTCAAGCTGTTTCCGGTTCCGGAAAAATAAAAAACTATATTCCCCATGATAATATCCTTTCATTCGCAATGTGTGATAATACTCCGCTTTGCTACGGGGTGACTCATTCGCAGGCGGCCATTTAACACCCGACTAATTTGCGGCATTGCAATTTGGAAGTCCCGGAAGAGAGAAGCGGCATAAAACCGGTTTTCAAACAAGTCAAATATAATGATGCTTGAATCGCGGCGGCCTTGTCAATGGCTTGTTCAATAAACCTGCTTGCGGAGGGGGGGGGGGGGGAGCGGCAAACCGCCAAATCCCCGTTGCGGGCGGCGCGGTATGCCGCGAGGGGGGCGCGTGTCGCAAGCGCCGCATTCGCTTAGGGAGTTTCGGTCGCAGGGCTACGCCCTGCTTTTGCGAAACTCCAACGATTTAGTTTATAATTTGCGCCGTCATGCCGGAAACAGCGCTTCCTTTAGAAGGCTTTTATGCCCTCGTGAGTTAACGCCCCCTTCTTGTAAAGGCAAAGGAGGAAAGCCGCTGGCGGCCCGGGGGGTAGTGTAAGCCCCGCCATCGGCGGGGCTGGAGCGAGGGGGGCGCGTAACGGCAGGGGCGGTTTGCGCCGCCATGCCGGAAACAGCGCCCCCCTTTAGAAGGCTTTTATGCCTCTCGTGAGCCAACGCCCCCTTCTTGTAAAGGCAAGGCAGGGAAGCCGCTGGCTACCCTATGACAGCCATGCGTCCGCGACAACGGCGCAGTGTTTGAGGGCTTTGAGGTGGTCGTTTTTTGGGGCGGCTCCGAGGGCCGCGCTGCGTAATCGAATCTCGTCGCCTTCGACGGGGATATGAAAGTAAACGGAGCAGTGGCCTGAGTATTCGCAGATGCAGTCGCGGACCGGATACAGGTCTTCCATTTTTTTGATTGCGTCTTTCTGTAGGCGTATGTGAAGTTCCCGCCACGCCATTTCTTCGGCGCGGGAAATGTCCAGCAGTTCTTTGAATATTATGCTTTGTTTGTCTTCGCGTTTGTTGTACGTGCCTTTGAACGCTATGACGGTATCGACAGTTAGCTTTTCGTTGTACTTTTCCCACTCGTCGCAAAAGAACGTTATGTCGATGCTGCCGTTGTAATCGGCAAGCGCGCCAAAACCCATCCAGCGGTTTTTGTTTTTTCCTTTTGTTATTTGATAGGGTTTGAGGGAGCTTAGTATTCCGGCAAGTGTAAATGTTTCGCCTTCTTTTGCCGTTTCTTCGGGGCGGGAAAGGTTTATTTTTACGGCGCGTTTCCAGAACTCTTTGTAGGGGTCCAGTATCGCCAGCGATATGTCTTTTGGAATTTCAAAAGTTTCTGTTTTTTGCGGCGTATTCTGTCTTGCCTCATCTCCCGCGTCCTGTTCCGTGTCCCGCGCAACGGCGGGGGCGGTGCGGGCGGCAGTGGCATCTATTTGATTTATATCAAACGCTTCTTTCACGATGACGGCGGGTCTTTCATTTCTGCGGTCAAACTTTCCTTTTATCACGGCGATGCTGTCAACCGTCAGTGCGTCTTTGTATTTTTCCCAAGCGTCGGAAAAAAATGTAATTTCGATTTCGCCGTTGTAGTCGGCGAGTGTGCCTGAACCCATGAAACTGCCCGCGTAACGGCCTTTTTTTATTTGTATAGCGCGTAGTGTTTTTATAACGCCGGCAAAAACATAATCGCGTCCCGCGAGTATTTCGTCCGGCTTGGACAGGTTCACGGTTACGAGGCTTTGCCATTTTTCTTTGTAAGCGTCAAGCGGGTGGCCGGAAAAATAAAAGCCGATGAGTTCTTTTTCCATGCGTAGTTTTTCGTTGCGGTCCCATTCCTGCGCGGGGATAAACTTAAAATCATCGTACTCTTTTTCGCCGGAGTCTTCAAACAGACTGCCTTGCGCCGAATTTTTATCGTCTTTTTTTCTCTGCGCGTATTCAACGGCGCGTTCCAGATTGGCGGCTAACGTGGCGCGGTTTATGCCGAAGCTGTCAAACGCTCCGGTCTGAATCAACAGTTCCACAACTTTTTTGCCTACGAGTTTTATGTCTATCCTGTCAAGGAAATCCATGAAATCTTTATACGGTCCGTCTTGGCGCGCCCGCGCGATTTCTTCCGCGGGGCCTGAGCCTACGCCTTTTACGCCGAGTAATCCGTAAAATATTGTTCCGTTGTTTACGCTGAATAGGCGTTCCGACTTTTGTACGTCGGGCGGCTTAATTTCTATGCCCATTTTACGCGCTTCTTCGATGTACAGCGGCAGCCTGTCTGTGCTGTTGATTTCGGTGGTTAGTTTTGCCGCCATGAATTCAACGGGAAAGTTTGCTTTTAAGTACGCTGTTTTATACGCGATAATCGAATACACTGTCGCGTGGCTTTTGTTAAAGCCGTATCCGGCAAATGGCAATAGTATTTCAAAAATGTTTCCCGCCAGCTCTTTTGTAAATCCTTTTTTTACCGCGCCGTCTATAAACTTTGCTTTTTCGGCGGCCATTACATCAATTTTCTTTTTCCCCATGGCGCGGCGCAGCAGGTCCGCCTGTCCCAGTGAATATCCCGCAATGCGCTGGGCCACCTGCATAACTTGTTCCTGATACACGATTACGCCGTAGGTTTCTTCCAAGATGTCTTTAAGGCTCTTGTCAGGATATTTAATCGGTTCTATTCCGTTTTTACATTTTATATACTGCGGTATGTAGTCCATGGGGCCGGGACGGTACAGAGCGTTTAACGCGATTAGGTCTTCTATTTTATCCGGTTTTGTCTGTTTTAATATATTCTGCATTCCGTCGGATTCAAACTGAAAAATGCCGGAGCTTTTTCCTTCGCCCAGCATTTCAAATGTCGCCTTGTCGTCTTCGGGGATTTTTTCAATGTCAAAATTAGCGTATTCCGGGCCTTTGTTACGCACTATGGCCACCGTGTTTTTTATCAGGTCTAAATTTTCAAGACCAAGAAAGTCCATTTTCACTAGTCCGGCGCTTTCGAGCTGGTCCATTGTAAACTGTGTGGCTATGCCGCCTGTTGTAGGGTCGCGGTAGAGCGGCACATAATTATCCAGTTTTGATTTGCCTATTACAACGCCTGCCGCGTGGAGGCCGGTATTCCGCGCTTTGCCTTCCAGTTTTCTGGCAAAGTGAAACAGTTCTGTATATCTGGGGTCTTTTTCAAGCTCGGCGAGTTTCGGTTCTCTTTCAAATGCGTTCTTTAATGTTGTCCCCGGTGTTTCCGGTATAAGGTTGACTATCATGTTCGATTCGGTGAGCGGGATGTCCAGTACGCGGGCAACGTCTTTTATAACTGCTCTGGCTTTTAGTGTGGTAAATGTAATTATTTGCCCTACGCGCTCGGCGCCGTACTTTTGCGTAACATAATCTATTACTTCGGCGCGTCTTTCTTGGCAGAAGTCAACGTCAAAATCGGGCATGGATATACGTTCAGGGTTCAAAAAGCGTTCAAACAGTAGTTTGTATTTGAGCGGGTCAACGTCTGTTATCCGCAGGCAGTACGCGACAATGGAACCGGGACCCGAACCGCGTCCGGGGCCTACGGGTATATCGTTCTTTTTTGCCCAGTTTATAAAATCGGCGACTATTAAAAAATATCCGGTGAATCCCATGTCAATTATGGTTTTTAATTCAAATTCCGCGCGCTCTTTTTCTTCATCGCCGTAATTTGGGTAGCGTTCCGCAAGTCCTTCCATAGTACGGGCGCGGATGTATTCATCGGCATTCTCATATCCCAGCGGAATGTCAAAGGCGGGGAGGTAATTTATTAGGTCTTTTGTTTCAACACGCGGGATTTCGGTTTTACATCTTTGCGCTATTTTAATTGTGTTTTCAACGGCTTCGGGATATTCTGGAAACAGCGCGGCCATTTCTTCCGCTGTTTTAAGGTAGAATTGATCGCCGCTGAAACGCATACGGTTTTCGTCCGCGCGTTTCTTTTTTGTTCCTATGCACAGTAGTACGTCATGGACTACGCTGTCCGCCTGTTCCATATAATGCACGTCGTTTGTAACGACTAAGCCTATTCCTGTTTTTTTGGCTATTTCTATTATTGCCGGATTGGAATCTTTTTGCGCTTTGATGTTATGGTCTTGTATTTCGAGGTAGTAATTATCTTGTCCGAATAAATCACGGAACCATAGGGCGCGTTTCTCCGCCTCGTCTTTTTTTCCGGCAAGTATTAGGCGTGGTATTTCACCGGCAAGGCAGGCGGATAGGCAGATTAGTCCGTCGTGATATTTTACTAGGATTTCTTCATCTATGCGGGGTTTGTAGTAAAAGCCTTCGGTGTAAGCTAATGACGCGAGTTTTAACAGGTTGCGGTAGCCGGTTTCGCCTGTCGAAAGGAGGACTAGGTGATACGATTTTCCTTCGGTTTTTTCATCGTCGTCTATGGTATGTTTTAAGCTGTCGCGTTCGTGCCGCGACCCGCGTGTCATATAAAATTCACAGCCTATTATCGGGTGTATTCCGGCTTTTTCACAGGCATCCCGGAACTTAAGTACGCCAAACATATTTCCATGGTCGGTTATGGCAAGGTGTTTCATCCCTAAGGCTGCCGCCCTGCCTGCTAAATCCGCCGCCGTTGCCGCTCCGTCCAGCAGGGACGCATCGGTATGTACGTGTAGATGAGCAAAATCAATCATGGTTCATCCTACCCTTCTAATCTATTTTTTTCCAGTCCGGCCGCCAGCGGCTTTTCCGCCCCGCGTTATGTTTGAAAATGGCGTTATCTCCCGAAGGCGGGCGTTAAAAGTCAAGTATTTTGGTTTGGATATTTTGTGTCTTACGATTTACAACAAATCGGCGTTTACGTTGTTTTTTTGTTCCGGGACGGCGACAGGTATGCGTACACGTTCTATACTTTGGGCCTTGCCTTCGTCGTCGATGTCGATTATAACCCCTTGAAGTTCGCAGGCATCCCACGCTTCTTTTGTCCAGTCGGAGATGCCGGAAATATATTCCGCGACACGGGATTTTATTTCAGCGCCGCCGACGGAGTAAAAACTTCCGCTGCGTCCCGCGTCCGTGATAACCGCCGTTCCGCCGGCCAGTATGGTCTCGTCCGCGGTTTGTACGCGGGTATGCGAGCCTATAACTGCCGAAACTCGTCCCGCCGCCGCCGCAAACATTATGTTTTTTTCCGCGCTGGTAACCGCGTGAAAATCAATTATAATTACGGGCGTTTCTTTACGCAGTTTTTCGAGCAGGCTGTCAAGGAAGTATATCGGGTTATCCGCATGAATACGGTTGAAGCCGAATTGCCCCATCAGCGCCGCTACCGCTATTTTTTGATTTCCGACTGTATAGCATCGGCTGCCGTGTCCGGCAGATGCGGGGGGCATATTCGCCGGACGCAGTACAAAATATGTTTTGTCTAATTTTTCGGTTAAATCCTTCTTGTAAAAACAGCAGTCGCCGGTTGTAAGCACATCCGCGCCGAGTTTTCGAAGGTATACGGCTTGGGTGTAACTCAAGCCGTTTCCGTTGGCCGCGCCGTCACATCCGGCGATAACAAAATCAATTTCTTTTGTCTTTCTAAGGTTGGCTATAGTTTTTTTAAAGCAAAATACGCCTGCTTTTCCGACAATTTCGGCAGTATATAGTATTTTCATCGTTTGAAGGGTTTCCCTGAATCCCACATCCCGATACGGGTCTGGTTATCGATTTCCGGTATGTCAATTATGGTTCCCGTTTCTATGAGATCGGGATTATCCGGGTCGGGTAGTTTATCTTTATTCGCTTCGTAAATTACCGGCCATTTGTAGTAGTCCCCGTAGAACCATTTGGAAATGTTCCAAAAGCAGTCGCCAAATTTATCCCACGGACGCACGGTATACTTCGACGGAAACTTAGGCATATCTTCAGGTATTACGCCTTCGGGAGGCGGCGCGGCAACCAGCGCAAGGTCTTGTTCCACCAAAAGAGCGTTTTCAAGCGCGCCGTCCCAGTCTTCCGCGTCTTTAGACGCAAGAGCCGCCGTGTAATGTTCGTTTGCCCTTTGGTATTCATCCGGATAATACTTTGGCGCTTGAGCGCCGTCTGCCCACGTCAAATGTTCACGAGCATCAGAAATTGCTTTAAGAGCTTTTTGGCGTTTTAATTGCGCCGCGATATACTCATCGGACAATTGGGCGTAACGTACCGCTTCGGAAGAATAAAACTCACACATATCGTAATCGCCTTCATTTATAGCAAGGTTTGCTAAACTTTTTAAGCGTAAACTTTCAAGAAAGTATCTATTCCTCCGCAGGCTGTAGTTGATGCTTTCCTCCGCGTCTGTTGTAATTTGAGCGTCAGACGGGGCCGGTTCCGACCGGGATACTTCCTGAGCGAATAAAGCACCCTCCGCGATTAGAATAAACATAAAAGATAATGCTAGAGCCGCTTTATGGCGGGGTTTTCGCTGTTTTATTTCACGCTTGCTACGGTTAATGATTTCCTCCATGTGTAGTATTTATAATAAATTGAACTTGTCCGCTCTAACCCGGCTGCTTACCGGCTAAACTACGGCTAACTTGCAAGCCTCGCAAAATGCGGCGCATTTTGCGTTTTCAAGCGGAACTTGACCGAACCTAAGTTTGGTTTACGAAAACTTAAGGTTTACGAATACCTTCATTGAAAAAGTTTCCTGTCAAGGCGGCAAGCGCTTGCGCCGCGCAACGGGATTGTAGGGGTTTGCGCGAAGCGCAAAGACACGGCGCCCGCAGGGCGGCGTGGCCTAGCCCCGAAAAGCCCGGTTTTTTACTTTTTCGTTTGAAAATCGAAAAAGTAAAAAATGCGCCCTAATTTTAATAACAGGGCAAACTCTTATATAAAGTTCATAGGAATAATAATAACGATTTCTTTGTTTTTTGTTAAGCCTTACGTCTAAATCAAAGAAATACGGCGCCCAAATCATAGAAGGCGGCCTGATATAAAATGAAATATGAGGGAAAAGCAATCATTGGAAATAACGGCAAGTTTTGGGCGATAAAAAATATTCAATCCTCATAGGCTATGTCGTAAACGGAGCGGTCGCGGCTTAAAATTGTCGGGGGGAATACGGCTTGCGCTTCTTTTAGTAGAATGTTTAGATCGTGTTCGTTGTACCTCGGACTATAGTGAATGAGCGCTAGTTTTTTTACGGCGGCGTCACGCGCGATTTGAGCCGCTTGCGCCGCGGTCATGTGTCCTTTTTCATAGGCATCGTCCTGCAATGCTTGTTCAAACATTCCTTCACAGACAAAAAAATCGGAGTTTTTCACGTTTTCCGTAATACCGTCAAATCCGCGCGAATCGGTAACAAACGAAAATTTACGTCCCTTGCGCGAAGGACCAAGCACATCTTCCGACCGCACTGTTAAACCGGAAGCGGACAGAACGGTCCCGCCGTTTTGCAGTGCTGCCCAAAGCGGGCCTTTGGGGACATCCAGCGCCAGCGCTTTTTCAGGGTAAAATTCGCCGGGACGAGGGGCTTCTTCAAGCGTGTAGCCGTAGCAAGGTTTTGTGTGCCGAAGTGGAAAAGCTCGGATGCAAAATCCGTTGCCTTCAAACACAACGCCGCTTTCCGTGATTTCTCTAACGATAATCTCGTAATTTATATACATATCAAGGACATCCATGCTTGCTTGTATATACTCGGAAATGCGCGGCGGCCCTATTATGTACATGGGTTCGTCGCGCTCAACTTGGGACGACAGCATTAAAAGTCCGGGTAAACCGGTTACATGGTCGGCGTGAGTATGGCTTATAAAAATAGCGGATATTTTTTTCCAGCGAAGGTTAAGACGGCGAAGCGAAACCTGCGTGCCTTCACCGCAATCAAATAAAAATAAATCCCCGTCGCGCCGCAGTAAAACGGAAGTAAGATGACGGTGCGGCAACGGCATCATTCCGCCGCAGCCAAGTATAAAGGCTTCTAAGTTCATTGGAATTATTATAATAGAGTTGTTCGCAAATCACAAGTTTCCGCCCTGCACTACAGCAATTTACATTACAACTATTTTTTTAATTTGGGCGCATTCCCGGCGCTCCGCGCCGGGAACCGGGCTTTTCGGGGCTTCGCTATCGCTCCGGCCACGCCGCCCCCGCATGGGACGCCGTGTCTGCTCGCCGCTACGCGGCGGCACCCCTACAATCCTTTCACATTTTCTATAAAACATTATTTCGCCTATAGTTGCGCGGATTTTAAATTCGCGTTTCGCATAAAAAGGCGCAGTATTTGTTTTCCGCAGGATTAGCCCGCGGTTAGGTTATGGCTTAACGCCCCGTAACTGGCAAAGTGATTTACGG
>JAITDS010000030.1 GCA_031282435.1 Spirochaetaceae bacterium | reverse complement strand
GAGGAGTTACCACTACCAAAAAAGGGCCTTTCAGATTCTCATGCCGCTTAAAAAACGGGGGAAGAGGACATTTCTATTGCGTTAAAATAGGGGTCATTTCTATTGCGGCTTGACATGAGGCAACGCGGATACTTGACACAATTTAACATTTTCTGATATTCTAAAAGTGTATAATAGCGGTGTCCCGCGGGGATGCACCGGTTTCGACTGGTACGGTTTGAGATGCGGGCGGCAGGTGGAGGCGGACTTGTGTCCGGGCCAACTCCTAAAACAGGCAAAAAAATTTAATTGCCGATAACGACAATTACGACTACGCCGTAGCGGCGTAATCGCGTGGCGCCGCCCCGCCGCCTTGAGGGACGGTTGCCGCGTCGCAATCAGGGCTGGTCAAATAAGGTTTCCGGACCTTATGCGATAAGATTTTTCCGGAATACGGATGCTTGGCTTGCCGCGAAGCGAAGAGCGTCCCGACAAAATTAATCCGCGGCTAAACCTGTAGAAGTCTGTATTTCGCGTATTAGGACGCGGGTTCGACTCCCGCCATCTCCAATGTTTCAAAAACGGCCCCGCGGCGTAATATAAATAAACGGCGCGCAGGCTATTGACATTTTTTTTTAAGTTTTTTAGACTGATAAGAACGTTTAGTTTTTTATAGGAGTGTTTTTTTATACATGCCCACGATAAATCAACTGGTTCGTTTTGGCCGGCAGAAAGTAACGTCAAAAACAAAGTCTCCGGCCTTGCAGTCATGTCCGCAAAAACGCGGTGTCTGTACCCGTGTAATGGTAGTTTCCCCTAAAAAGCCAAATTCGGCTATGCGTAAAGTAGCTCGTGTTCGTCTTTCTCAAGGAACGGAGGTTACCGCATATATACCTGGTATCGGGCATAATTTGCAGGAACACTCGGTTGTTCTTGTGCGCGGCGGACGTGTTAAGGACCTCCCCGGCGTGCGTTATCACATAATTCGCGGCGTTAAAGATACGCTCGGTGTAACCGACCGTAAACGCGGACGCTCAAAGTACGGCGCTAAACGCCCCAAGGCTTAAGGTATAATTATGGGAAGAAAAAAGAAATCCATTGATCGCGGTATTTTGCCGGATCCCAAGTATAACAGTGTTGTTGTTTCCAAGTTTGTAAACCGTATGATGTGGAATGGGAAACGCGCCGTCAGCCTACGCATTGTACACGGCGCTTTTGAAACATTGCGCGTTAAAACGGATAAGGAACCGCTTGAAGTTTTTCTCAAGGCCATAGATAACGTTAAACCAATGGTCGAGGTTAAATCCCGGCGTGTAGGCGGCGCAACCTATCAGGTGCCGGTTGAAATCCGCGAACCGCGCCGCGAGGCGCTTGGTATGCGTTGGATAATAAACGCGGCGCGTTCCCGCGCCGGACGCGGCATGGACGAAAGACTTGCCACGGAATTACTGGATGCTTTTAACAGTACGGGATCCGCTTTCAAAAAGAAAGAAGATACCCATAGAATGGCGGAAGCCAATAAAGCCTTTACGCATTATCGCTGGTAAAGGGCTTGACATTTTTTTAAAGCCGTATTTTACTAATACCAGCGTTGATGTCTGGCGTTAGCGCGGCGATGCATAACGTTTAACGGTGTTGGGGCTTCTATTAAATAAGCTCCAATTTACGGCGTTTGTGGCATAATCCAAACCGATCATCAAAGGTTTAACCTTTGGCGGGATAGGTGGACACGATAAACTGAAGGCGTAATACGTTTCATGCGTATGTTTCCACGCCGGTCTTAATCTGTCCCCAAGATAAAACAAGTTGTGTATGGAGCGTATGCTCAATAGACAATTTAAAAAAATGTATTTCAAAAATATTGCATTTTTGAAAACGCAAGGGTCTAGCATAATTTTTACCATTGTGTTAGGCTCTAAAATGTAAATTATAATGTGCCCAAAAATTGTAAGGAGGAGCACGAGATGGCAAAGGATAAGTTCAATAGAACTAAAGTACACATGAATGTCGGGACCATCGGACACGTCGACCACGGAAAGACGACGTTATCCGCCGCGATCACTATGCATTGCGGAAAAAAGTATGGCGACAAGGTTATGAAATATGATGAGATTGACAATGCGCCGGAAGAAAAGGCCCGCGGTATCACGATTAATACGCGGCATCTTGAATACCAGTCCGAAAAACGGCACTATGCCCACATTGACTGCCCCGGCCACGCCGATTACATTAAAAACATGATTACCGGCGCCGCACAGATGGACGGCGCGGTACTAGTTGTTTCAGCCCCCGATTCGGTAATGCCGCAGACACGCGAACATATCATTCTCGCGCGTCAGGTGGGTGTCCCTAACATGATTGTCTTTCTTAATAAAATCGACCAGTTGGAAGATCCGGAATTAATAGACCTTGTAGAGGAAGAAGTGCGTGATGTGCTTACCGCCAACGGTTTTCCCGGAAAAGATATTCCTATAATCAAAGGCTCGGCATTTAAAGCCATGTCTGAACCTGACAATGCCGAAGCTACCAAATGTATAGACGACCTTCTGTTGGCTATGGATACTTATTTCCCTGACCCTGTTCGTGATATAGATAAACCCTTCCTTATGCCAATAGAGGATGTGTTTACAATACAGGGACGCGGAACCGTTGTTACCGGTAAGGTTGAGCGCGGTGTTGTTAAGCTAAATGAGGAAGTGGAGATTGTCGGTATAAAGCCGACTAAAAAGACCGTTATTACCGGTATTGAGATGTTCAACAAATTGCTTGATGAAGGACAGTCGGGTGATAACATCGGGGCATTGTTGCGCGGCATAGACAAGAAGGACGTTGAACGCGGACAGGTACTCGCAAAGCCGGGTACGATTACGCCCCACAGTAAGTTTAAGGGACAGATATATTGTCTTTCACAGGAGGAAGGCGGTCGTAAAACCCCGTTCTTTACCGGCTATCGTCCACAGTTTTATTTCCGCACGACCGATATTACGGGAAGTGTTACGCTTCCGGGCGAGACAAAACCGGGTGAAAAGATGGTTATGCCCGGTGATAATACCGAAATTATAGGTGAGCTTATTCATCCTATAGCTATGGAAAAAGGTTTACGTTTTGCCATCCGTGAAGGCGGTAAGACCGTCGCTTCAGGACAGGTTGTTGAGATTTTAGAGTAGAGGAACAAGTACGGCAAGGAAAGTTTCTTTGTTTGCCGTGCCTGTCTTCCGGAGGAAAGATGACAAAGGAGCGGATTCGCGTACGATTACGTGGTTTCGATGTTGAACTGATAGATCAGAGCGCCAAATCAATTGTAACAACTGTGGTGAAGGCAGGGGCCAAAATAACGGGGCCTATTCCGCTTCCTACTCGTATTAATAAGATAACGGTGCTTCGTTCTCCGCATGTAAACAAGAAGTCTCGTGAGCAGTTCGAGATGCGTACACATAAACGCCTGATTGACATCATTGAGCCTTCGTCGGAAGTGATGGATTCATTGATGAAACTTGAACTTCCCGCTGGCGTGGATGTAGAGATAAAACAATAGGGCCGGTTTTAGACTTTGCGGGAATGTGAATACTAAAATCGTGCAGGAGAAATATAATGTTAGGGCTTTTTGCCAAAAAAGTGGGTATGACGCAAATTTTTGATGAAGAAGGTAGCCTTGTTCCGGTAACGGTACTGCGGGTTGATCCGAATATTGTCATAGCTCAAAAAAATGAAAAAGAAAACGGTTATAACGCCGTATTACTTGGAGTTGACGATGCTAAAAAAAACAAGGTTACAAAACCTTATGCTGGTCAATTTCCGGAAGGCGTTATCCCTAAGAAACATATTAAAGAATTTCGTGGTTTCAGCAAAGAGTGTGCGGTAGGTGATTCTTTAGGCGTGGAAATTTTGGAAGGTTGCCGGTATGTTGATGTACAGGGCGTTTCAAAAGGCAAAGGCTTTCAGGGCGTTGTTAAAAGGTATGGTTTTGGCGGTGGGCGCAAAACACATGGTTCTAAATTTCATCGTGAACCGGGTTCGACCGGACAATCAACGTACCCGCATAAGACTTTTAAAAATGTAAAACTTCCCGGCAGAATGGGACGAGAGCAGATTACTACTCTAAACATTAAAGTAATAAAAATTGATGTTGAAAAAAGATTGCTCTTGATTAATGGCGCTGTTCCGGGTGTTAATAAAGGACTTGTCGTAGTTCGGGCTGCGGTAAAAAAACAGAGGGTGTAATGGAAACGGCGGTATATTCAACAGGCGGGCAGGAATTGCGCAAGATAAATCTTGATGATGCTGTTTTTGGCCTTAATATAAATGAAGATCTTCTATGGTATGCTATAAATAACGAGCTTGCTAATAAACGTCTTGGAACGGCGTGTACTAAGGATCGCGGTGAAGTACACGGTTCTAATACAAAACCATATAAACAGAAGGGAACAGGCCGAGCGCGTAGAGGTGATAAAAAATCGCCACTTTTGGTGGGCGGCGGCACGGTTTTTGGCCCAAAACCGCGTGATTTCTCGTATAAAATGCCCAAGCAGGCAAAACGGCTTGCTATAAAAACAGCGTTAAGCCTTAAAGCGCATACGGATACTTTGAAAGTCATTGAAGATTTTGATGTTGAAAACGGAAAAACAAAAAATCTATACGGAATTCTTAATAATTTTGGCGCTATAGAGCGCACAGTGATTATTTTGAATGAAGCTGGAAAAGATATAGAACGAATCAATATGTTAAAGCGCGCCGGAAATAACATACCTTGGCTTAGCTTCCTTTCGGTAACCCGTTTGCGGGTACACGACTTATTTTATGGACGGCGGATATTCATGTTTGAAACGGCGGTTAAAGAAGTAAGCGAGTTTTACTCCGCTCATCAGAAAAGACGTAATACGTTGCGGGGGGTTCAAGCATGAATTATGAGCAGGTGTTGATAAGACCGGTACTTTCTGAAAAAACAAATATTTTGCGTGAAAAAGGCCGCTATGTTTTTCAGGTTGATATGAAGGCAAATAAGCCGTTGATTAAAGAGGCGGTTCGTATACTGTTTAATGTACACCCTGTTAGTTGTACAACGGCGATTGTCGCAGGTAAGCCAAAACGTCAGCGCTACAAAAAGGGATATACATCAATGTGGAAAAAAGCTATAGTAACGCTGTCGAAAGACGAGAAGATAGCCTTGTTTGAGGGAGTTTAGGCATGGGTATTAAAACATATAAACCTGTTACTTCGGGTATGCGGCAATGGCAAAGCCTCGACTTCTCAGATATTACGGCAACAAAGCCGGAAAAATCCTTAACACAGGGGCGTGCGGAACACGCAGGCCATGATTCACGCGGCAGAATCAGCGTATGGCATAAGGGCGGAGGTCATAAAAGACGATACAGGTTCATTGACTTTAAGCGCGATAAAATAAATATTCCCGGTAAGGTTGTAACAATTGAATATGACCCGAATCGTAGCGCCAATATTGCTTTAGTTGTTTATGCGGACGGAGAAAAGCGTTATATTATAGCGCCAAAAGGTCTTGAAGTAGGCGGCAAAATAATCAATGGTCCTAAAGCCCCAATAGAGACGGGCAACGCTCTTCCATTGGAAAACATACCGCTTGGGTTTACAGTCCATAACATAGAACTAACGTTAGGTAAGGGCGCGCAACTTGCCCGCTCGGCAGGTGCTTCCGCGCTTGTTGCCGCTAAAGACGGAGATTATGTTACGTTAAAACTACCGTCCGGCGAGATGCGAATGGTGTTTAAGAAATGCTTTGCCGTTATTGGCGTTGTTGGTAACGAAGATCACATGAATATTTCTTATGGCAAGGCTGGCCGTAAGCGTTGGTTGGGGGTAAGGCCGACTGTTCGCGGTATGGTTATGAATCCGGTTGATCATCCCCATGGCGGCGGTGAAGGTAAGAATAAGGGTATACATCCGGTTACGCCTTGGGGACAGCCGACCAAGGGTTATAAAACAAGGGATAAGCATAAATCTTCTTCGCGCTTCATAGTTAGCCGCAGGAAGAAAAAATAGTACGCAGTAAGGGGTAGAGGTGTCGCGATCGATAAAAAAAGGCCCTTTTATTGAAAAGAGCTTGTACAAAAAGATTTTGGAAATGAGTAAATTAACTGAACGGCGCATGATTAAGACTTATTCGCGTTGTTCGACCATCATTCCCGAAATGGTAGGTATAACAATCTCGGTTTATAATGGAAAAACATGGGTGCCGGTGTATATAACCGAGAATCTTGTGGGGCATAAACTGGGCGAATTTTCGCCTACGCGGATATTCCGTGGACATTCAGGTTCTGATAAAAAGGCTGCAAAGTCGTAGGGTATTAAAATGGCAGACGGGTATAAAGCGATATCGAAGTTTTTAATTTGTTCACCGTATAAGATACGTCCGGTGGCAAACCTTATAAGGCGAAAGACTTATAGCGAGGCGCTTTCGATTTTGGAAAATATGCCGCATAAGGGCGCTAAACTGATACGTAAGACGCTCAGGTCGGCAGGCGCGAATGCGCTGAGTCTCGATAAATATCTTGATGAAGATATGTTGTATGTTAGGGAAATAATGATTGACGATGGTCCGCGTATGAAACGACTTTGGTGCAGAGCCAGGGGTAGGGCGGATATGTTGTTAAAACGGCTTTGTCATATAACCGTAGTTGTGGATAAAGCCTAATGGCGGGAGTGTAATGTGGGACAGAAAGTAAATCCAATAGGACTGCGCATCGGCATTAATCGTACATGGTCTTCTCGCTGGTATGTTGATCCTAAATTATATGCGGATACCTTGCATGAAGATATTAAGCTTCGTTCTTATATAGTGAAGATGCCGGAAACAAAGGGCGCGGATATTGCGGAACTGGAAATAATACGCCATCCCCAACGTATCACGATAGTGATTCATACCGCGCGTCCGGGTGTAATCATAGGTGTTAAGGGCGCAAATATCGAAAAAATTGGCGTTGAGCTTCAGAAACTGGTTAGTAAGAAAATTCAGCTTAAAATAAAAGAGGTCCGCAACGCGGATAATAATGCTCAAATAATAGCGCAGAATATTGCCCGCCAACTCCTTGCCCGCGGTTCTTTCCGTAGAACTATGAAGCAGGCGATTAGTAACGCCATCAAAAAAGGGAATGCTCAAGGTGTCAAGATAAGACTTTCCGGTCGTCTTGGCGGCGCGGAAATGTCCCGCACGGAAGAGGCGAAAGAAGGTCGTATTCCGTTGCATACCTTGAGGGCTGATATCGAGTATGGTTTTGCGGAAGCCCATACTACTTTCGGCGCTATAGGCGTTAAAGTCTGGATATATAACGGCATGAAGTACGGTAAAGAACAAAAAGAAGATGCGGGCGCTATTGTTCGTAAACGCCGCGAACGTCTGCCTGTTAAGAGTGAAGAATAGAGGTAGATTATGTTAAGTCCTAAACGTGTAAAACACCGCAAAGTTCAACGCGGAAATATGCCGGGTAATGCTACAAGATGTAATACAGTAGTATTTGGTGAGTATGCGCTTGTCGCGTTGGAGCGAATTTGGCTTACAAACCGTCAGATAGAAGCGGCTCGTGTCGCTATGAACAGGCGCATTAAACGCGGTGGAAAGCTATGGATAAGAATTTTTCCTGATAAGCCATATACTAAAAAACCTGCGGATACTCGTATGGGTAAAGGCAAGGGCGCTCCGGAGTATTGGGTGGCAGTTGTTAAACCCGGTACAGTTATGTTTGAACTTGGTGGTATAGACAAAGAGCTTGCCTCGGATGCGATGAAACTTGCGGGCGCGAAACTTCCGATTAAAACAAAATTTGTCGTTCGTAGTGATTTTGAGTTGGGGGGATGAAATGAAAAATTCGTTCAAAAATCTGACTTTTCCTGAGATCAAAGCCAAGCGTGATGAGCTTAATAGAAAGTATTTGGAACTTCGCTTTCAATTGGTGGTAGGGCATGTCGAAAATCCGTTACAAAAAAGGATTATGCGGCGGCAGATTGCGCGTCTTAATACGTTAATTAGCCAACATGAACTTGCGGCAGCGTCAAGTAAGTTGTTGGCGAAGGAATAAAAAAAGTGTCGGAGCAAGTTAAATCAGTTAAGAGCGGCAAAAAAGAATTTGTCGGTCTAGTAAAAAATACGAAGCGTGTTGAAGAAGACGGAAAAGTTGTTGGTATGAATAAAACAATAGTGGTTTCTGTTGAAACAATGGCACTGCATCCGCTTTACAAAAAATACGTTCGAAAGGTAAAACGGATTAAGGCGCATGATGAAGATAATACGGCTCGTACCGGCGATAAGGTGCGGGTTAGGGAATGTCGTCCGATTAGCAAGGACAAGTGTTGGAAGCTGGTCGAAATCATTGAGCAGGCAAAATAGAGGAGTGTTAACATGATACAAGTGGAGACTTTTCTTAATGTTGCGGATAATTCCGGCGCGCGGCTGGTTCAATGTATAAAAGTGCTTGGCGGCTCAAAACGCCGGTATGCGCATATTGGCGATATTATTGTTGTCGCAATTAAGGAAACTTTACCGACTTCTTCGATAAAAAAAGGAACGGTTGAGAAAGCGGTTGTTGTTCGCACGCATAAAGAATATAGGCGGCCTGACGGCACTTATATAAGGTTTGATGATAATGCTTGCGTGATAATTGACGCGAATAAGAATCCTAAGGGAAAACGTATTTTCGGGCCGGTAGCCCGTGAGTTGCGGGATAAGGACTACATGAAGATAGTTTCTCTCGCGCCGGAAGTTTTATAGTTTTTTGAGCTTTAATAATAGATATTCATATTGAAGATTTATTTTTCAAATTCTAAAACTGCCGGGTAATAGCTTGTAAGGAGCGGTAGAATGTCAGTTCAAACTGAAACGCATAAGTTTAAGATAAAGAAAGACGATATGGTTGAAGTTATTGCCGGAAAGGAAAAGGGCAAGCGGGGACGTATTCTGCGTATTCTGCGGGAAAAAGATCGCGTTGTTATTGATGGTCTTAACTTGGTTAAGAAAACTCAAAAGCGGCGTAATCAAAATGATAAAGGCGGTATAATTGAGATTGAAGCGGCCATACACGCCTCGAATGTTATGATCGTTTGTAAAAAATGTGGTCCTACACGGGTAGCCTATAAATTTGAAGAAACGGTTAAAAAACGAATATGTAGAAAATGCGGGGAGACTTTGTGATGAGTGAAGAAAAAACAAAGAAAGCCGGTAATGCACCCGCCGAAAAAAGGGTTGCCGCTTCCGGTAAAAAAGCGGCGGCGGTTAAAGATGGAGCAGTTTCTAGAAAATCTGGCGGTATTAAAGCGGGTGAAAATATTATGCCTAAAGGTTATGTACCGCGTTTGAAGAAGATATACAAAGAAACTATTGCGCCGGAACTTATCAAAGAGTTTAGCTATTCTTCGCCGATGCAAACCCCTCGGCTTGTTAAAATAGTTGTAAGTATGGGCGTAGGAGAAGCGATTTCTAACAAGAAACTGCTTGAAGCCGCTGTTGATGAGCTTACATTAATTACCGGTCAAAAAGCGGTAAAAACAAAGGCGCATAAAAGTATCGCAAACTTCAAAATAAGAGCGGGACAGGATATTGGCGCAATGGTAACTCTACGCGGTGCCATGATGTATGAATTTTTGGACCGTTTGGTTAATGCCGCGTTACCGCGTGTTAAAGATTTTCGTGGAATCAGTCAAAACGCTTTTGACGGGCATGGAAATTATGCTATGGGTATAACGGAGCAGATTATTTTCCCTGAGATTGATTTTGACAAAATAGAACGAATTGCCGGTCTTAACATAGTTATTGTTACAAGCGCAAAGACGGACGCTGAAGCTAAAGCTTTCCTTGCGAAGTTCGGTATGCCGTTTCGAAAATAAAATTATAAGGAGCGTACATGGCAAGAAAAGCGATGATAATTAAGGCGCTTAGGACGCCAAAATATAAAACCCGTAAGGTCAACCGGTGCAGGATTTGTGGGAGAGCGAGGGGATATTTAGGCAAGTTTGAGATGTGCCGCCTGTGTTTTCGTAAATTGGCAAGCGAGGGGCTTATCCCCGGCGTTACAAAATCAAGTTGGTAGGAGGAACAGATGAGTGTTTCTGATCCAGTAGCTGATATGCTGACTAAACTCCGTAATGCCGGAATGGCGAAGCATGAGAAAGTTGATATATCAACGTCGAGGCTTAAACTTGAAATAATTAAGATACTAAAGACTGAAGGATATATACGGAATTTTAAGAAGGTAACACAGAGTGGCATGAATATTATCCGTGTGTTTTTAAAATACGATGATGAAACGGCTTCAGTCATTCACGGTATAAAAAAAGTATCTACGCCGGGATGCCGCGTCTATATGGGCTATAAAAATATGCCTCGTGTGTATAACGGCTTTGGGACTCTGATAGTTTCTACTTCAAGCGGAGTTACCACCGGTAAGAAGGCTGCTGAGAAAAAAGTCGGCGGCGAAGTAATCTGTATGATTTGGTAAGGGGTTGTAATGTCGCGTATTGGTAAGATACCGGTTAAAGTTCCGGCAGGCGTTAAAGTTTCTTTTAACAATAATACAATTACTGTAGAAGGCCCGAAAGGTAAATTAAATCAGGATTATTACGAAGTTGTAAACTTTGAAAACAAAGGTAATGAGATTTTGGTTGGAAGAATAAACGATGAAAAACAGACAAAATCTTTTCACGGATTATACCGGAATCTTCTTAATAATATGGTTATTGGTGTATCTTCAGGTTTTACGCGGGTATTAATAATCAATGGCGTGGGTTATCGCGCGGAAGTGAAGGGCAAGCTGCTTGTTATGAATCTTGGTTTTTCAAATGAGGTGTATGTCGGTATACCGGAAGGTTTAACGGTAAAAGCGGAAGCCAACGGCAGGATTGAGATAAGCGGTATTGATAAGCATAAAGTTGGCGAATTTGCGTCTCAGGTACGACAGCTTCGCGCTCCAGAACCTTACAAAGGGAAGGGTATACGTTATGAAGACGAACATATTAGACGGAAAGTCGGCAAATCGGGCGTTAAATAAAGGTTTACGGATATGTTGCGGAAATTGTTAGAAAAAGATAGGAAGCGTCTGAGCCGTAAAATACATATACGGAAGAGGCTTAGCGGTACGGCAGAAAAACCGCGTATGACGGTAACACGTAGCAATAGAAATTTGTCTATACAGGTTATTGATGATATAAAAGGTCATACGCTTGTTTCCGCTTCGACTTTGGAAAAAGAGTTGAAGGATATTAAAGCCACTGTAGCCGGCGGTGCCCAATTGGGTGAAATTATTGGAAAGCGTCTTTTAGAAAAAGATATAAAGACGATTGTTTTTGACAGAAATGGTTATTTGTATCACGGCGTTGTTAAGGCAATTGCGGACGGAGCGCGTAAAACTGGAGTTCAGTTTTAGATGGCAGCTCTAGGGTACACTATGAAACCATGGTTTAATTTGTAAAATTTTTGGGGGCGGAATGGAGCATTCAAGGGATAGAGATCGCGACAAAAACTCGCAGGATAGAGAAAAAGAGTTTGTAGAAAAGCTGGTTAAGCTGAATAGAACCGCAAAAGTGGTTAAAGGCGGGCGGCGTTTTTCTTTTTCAGCCTTGACTGTTGTAGGCGATCGTAAAGGTAATGTAGGCTATGGTTTTGGTAAAGCCAATGATGTGTCTGAAGCGATTCGTAAGAGTATGGATAAGGCTAAACGTAATATGATAAGATTGCCAATCAAGCACGGTACTATACCGCACGAGATTGAAGGATCTTTTAAATCTTCTGTAGTGCTGTTGAAGCCTGCTTGTTCCGGTACCGGTATTATAGCCGGCGGTCCTGTACGCGCCATTATGGAAGCCGGCGGAGTTACCGATGTGCTTTCAAAATCCATTGGAGCTTCTTGTCAATATAATGTTGTTAAAGCTACATTTGAATGTATTAAGCATATGATGGACGCACGGCTTATAGCAAAAAATAGAGGCAAATCGCTCAAGGAACTGTGGGGGTAAGCAAATGGCTGAGGTTTTAGACGGCAAGATACGGATACATCTTGTACGCAGTACTATAGGGGTGCTTCCTAAACAGCGGGCGACTATTCGTTCTTTAGGACTGCGTAAGATAGGTTCGGTAGTTGAGCAGGAAGTGAACGACGCGATTATGGGAATGGTTAAGAAAGTTTCTCACCTTGTTAAAGTGGAGAATATAGGCTGATGCAGGATTTCAATTTACGTGCGCCGGTTGGCGCGAATAAAAGAAAAAAGATAGTTGGACGCGGACAGGGTTCGGGGCATGGTACAACTGCGGGTAAAGGTAATAAAGGCCAGCAATCGCGTTCAGGCGGTAAGACTTACCTAGGTTTTGAAGGCGGACAGATGCCGTTGTATCGCCGTCTTGCGCATCGTGGATTTTCAAATTACCCGTTCAAAACGGTTTATCAGGTTATAAATCTTGATGATATTGAAAGCCGGTTTGAGGACGGCGCAACGGTTGATATTACGACATTAAAAGCCGTGGGGCTTATTAAAGGGAAGGTGCCGGTTAAAATTTTAGGTGACGGACAGTTTACTAAAAAAATAAATTGCAAGATAGAGGCTGTCTCCGCTTCCGCGAGGGAAAAGATTATTAAAGCCGGCGGCGTAGTAAAAAACGCGGAATCTTATGTTACAGATTCAGATAAGGCAGAATAAGGAAATTTGATGGCTAATCCGTTAGTTGGTATTTTCAGAATAAAAGAACTTCGTGAACGCATTTTTTTTACTGTTGTAATGCTCATTGTTTTTCGTTTAGGAGCGGTTATTCCTGTTCCGGGTGTCAATGTTCGTGAGCTTAACGCATATTTTTTGTCACAGCAAAATTCGGGAAATGCCATTGTAGATTATCTTGATTTTTTTGCGGGCGGCGCTTTTTCAAATTTTTCTGTATTTATGCTGGGCATAATGCCGTACATCTCGATGTCGATCATAATGCAACTGCTGTTGATAGTATTTCCGCGTCTGAAAAAATTATCTCAGGAAGAGGGCGGCAGAAAGAAGATACAAACTTACCAACGCTATGGAACGGTTATTGTTTGCTTAATCCAGTCATACGCTGTTACTCAGTATGCGCAGATTATATCGCGGAGTGTAGAGAATCTCCTTACAATGAATCTTTTGCCGTTTACATTACTTGCAATGCTTTCTGTTACAACCGGGACCCTGCTTCTTATGTGGATGGGCGAACAAATTACTAAGCGTGGCATAGGAAATGGTATATCGTTGTTAATATTTGCCGGTATTGTTGCGCGGTTGCCGGATGCGGTTTGGGAACTGGCAGGGCGTGTTGCAAGGGGCGAGCTTAATCTTGTTTTTGTAATTGTTGTTTGTATTATGTTTGTTGCCGTTATCGCTCTTGTAGTGTTTGAACAGCAGGGGCAGCGGAAAATAACCGTGCATTATGCTAAGCGTGTTGTTGGAAGAAAGATGTACGGCGCTCAGAATACTTACATACCTTTTAAAATAAATCCGTCGGGGGTAATACCCGTCATCTTTGCGTCATCCATTTTGACTTTTCCTTTACAGATTGCTTCTACGATTGGAGGTAATGTTCCTTGGCTTATGGCGGTTTCACGCGCTTTAACGCCGCGAGGGGTTTTGTATAATGTTTTATATGTGATGCTTATTATATTTTTTGCTTATTTTTATACACAGGTTACATTGAATCCTATTGAGATCGCAAAAAACATACGCGAGAATGGAGGTTCTATACCGGGTATACGTACGGAAAAAATTGAGGAGTATCTTACAAAGATATTGAATCGAATAGTGCTTCCCGGATCTTTGTATCTTGCGTTGATTGCGGTAATACCGACTATTATTCAAGTGTTGTTTAATTTTCCATCGTCTATATCTTATTTAATGGGCGGCACTTCTCTTTTGATTTTGGTAGGAGTTGATTTAGATACGATGAGTCAGATTGAAGCCATGTTGAAGATGCACCACCATGAAGGGCTGACTAAGCATGGACATTTGCGTGGAAGAAACCTATAGGGGGATAAAATGAAAGTTAGGACAAGCGTAAAACCTATCTGCGATAAATGCAAAGTGATAAAGCGGCACGGTATAGTCCGTATTATTTGTCAAAATCCGAAGCATAAGCAGAAACAGGGTTAGGGGGAATAATGGCTCGTATTGCAGGCGTTGACTTGCCCAACAAACACGTTGATATTGCGTTAACCTACATTTTTGGTATAGGCAGATCAAGCGCGTCTCAAATTTGTGAAAAAGCAAATATAGATGTTAAACGGTTTATAAACGATCTTTCTGCGGAAGAATTAAATGAATTGCGGCGTTTGATTGAAAACGATTATAAAGTAGAAGGACGTCTTCGGACAGAGATCGCGCTGAACATTAAACGGCTTATGGATATAGGCTGTTATAGAGGCTTACGGCATAGGAAGGGTTTGCCGCTTCGCGGTCAAAGGACGCGCACTAACGCGCGTACCCGGAAGGGTAAGAAAAAGACCGTTGCCGGCAAGAAAAAATGAGCCTCGTTACCCTGAGTCGCAAACAAGTTTGTGCGTGAAATTTGCGGCTTGGTATCGTGTGAGTGTTTCGTATTTACTAGGTTCAATTAGATGTGTAAATTTATAATATGTGGAGTTTACTAGCGTTTTTTGTTGGCGTTGCCGACCCTAGCCGCCGTAAGGGGCGGGGTATTAAACCTTACGGTGAGCGCGTGTTTTTAAAGCTGAATATGTTATTTACAGGAGGAAAGATGAGCGGAGGACAGTGTGGCTGCTAACGTGAAAAAGAAGAAGGAAAAGAAGTCCGTATATGAAGGTAATGTTTATATACAGGCTACTTTTAACAATACGATTGTAACTATTACCGATTTGATGGGAAATACTATTTCGTGGGCGAGTTCCGGCGGGCTTGGCTTCAGGGGAGCGAAGAAGTCAACACCGTTTGCGGCGCAGACTGTTACAGAAACGGCTGCTGAAAAGGCTGTTCTATTGGGTTTACGGGAGGTTCATGTGTATGTGAAAGGTCCCGGCATGGGTAGAGAATCCGCTATTCGTCAGCTTGGCGCGATTGGAATAAAGGTTAAGTCTATTAATGATATAACACCGATTCCATTCAATGGATGCAGGCCGCGTAAAACGCGCCGTATCTAAACGAGGAAAATCATGGCAAGATATACCGGTCCGGTTTGTAGAATGTGCCGGACAGAACAGAGAAAATTAATGCTTAAAGGGGATCGTTGCAAGAGCGATAAATGCGCTATTAGCAAGAAACGCGCGGCTCCCGGAAAAGATCCTAAGGGAAGAATGGCTAAGCGTTCTGACTATGCCATACAGTTACGTGAAAAACAGAAACTGAAAAGGATTTATGGTATGTTAGAAAAGCAGTTTAAACTGTTTTTTGAGCGTGCGCAACGTATGCCGGGCATTACTGGTGAAAATCTTTTTCTACTATTGGAGCGTCGTTTAGATAATGTGGTTTATCGTTTGCGTTTTGCGTCCAGCAGAAGTGAAGCGCGTCAAATTGTTTTGCATGGTCATATTTTAGTGAATGGAAAATGTATAAACATTCCTTCGTATCTGATTAAGACAGAAGATTCTATCGAAGTTAAAGATACAAGCAAGAATTTTGCGCTTGTTAAGGATGCTTTGAAAGAGTATGGAAAATCCGGGGTGATGCCATGGCTGCAATTAGATCCTGATGCTCTTAAAGGAAAAGTATTGGCTTTCCCAAGAAGGAGTGATATAACGGATCTTTCAGATGTCAAAGAACAGATGATTGTCGAATATTATTCTAAGTAAGGAGACCTCATGGCTCGTAGAAATCTGCTTAAAGGTTTCAAAAAACCGAAAAGTAAAACTTTTGAAACCAGCGAGTTAAGAAAAGATTATGGAAAATTTATAGCCTCTCCTTTTGAACCAGGTTTTGGTACTACTATAGGCAACACTCTGCGAAGGGTGCTTTTATCATCGATTCAAGGCTATGCGGTTACGGCGCTTAGGATTGTTTCGTATGGCGCCGAGGGAACGGCGCATAATATATCAAGTGAGTTTGAGCTGATACCGAATGTTGTTGAGGATACTCTTGAGGTAATAAACAGGCTTAAGCAGATATGTTTTAAGTTGCCTGATGATCTGGAACAAGATACCATCATGTTTGAATGGTCGGGGAAAAATGTAATTAAGAGCGAAAATTTTGCCAAAGCCGGTAGGGCTGAGGTTCTTAACCCGGGTCTGACTATTATGACCCTTACAGAGGGCGCTCATATTGAGATGGAATTGCAGATAGAGTTAGGCCGTGGTTATATTCCGTCCGAACAAAATGCGCAGCATATTGATGTTATAGGCACTATTCCTATGGATTCGTTTTTTTCGCCCGTAAAAAAGGTAAAGTATGCTGTTGAGCCGGCGAGGGTGGGGCAGCGTAACGATTATGATAAACTTATCTTTGAATTATGGACTAATGGAACGATTGAACCGGAAAATGCTTTGATTGAGGCTGCTAAAATAGCGAAAGAGCATTTTGCATTGTTCGTTAATTTTGATGAAACGTCATTTGGCGATGATGAAGAATTGGATGAAGGGGATGAACGTATTAGACAGTTAATGAATACTCCGGTTGAAGAGCTTGAATTGTCCATACGGTCGTCAAATTGTCTAAAAGTCGCCAATATAAAGACTATAGGCGAACTGGTAAGAAAAACGGAAGATGATATTAATCAAACTCGTAATTTTGGTAAAAAATCTTTACAGGAAATAAAAGAAAAATTACAGGAATGGGGTTTGACTCTCGGGATAACAAGCACTAGTGAACTAAAAAGCGCGTTAAAAATCGGAGTAAAAAAGGATAACGGCAATGAAGCATAGAAGGGGTTTTAATCCGCTCGAAAGAAGGGCGGCGCATCGTAAAGCTATGGTGCGTAATATGATGACCTCCTTGTTTAATAAGGAGCGCATCAAAACAACAAAGACTAAGGCGCTTGAAGTAAGGCGCTTTGCCGAAAAATTAATCACACGCGCAAAGGTTGATTCTGTGTATAACCGGCGTATAGTTTCCGCCCGTCTTTATGATGAGGGCGTTACAGCAAAATTATTTAACAATATTGCTCCGCGTATGAGGGAGCGAAACGGCGGTTATACTAGGATTATCAAGCTGGGTAAACGGTATGGCGATGCGGCTGAAATTGTAATTTTGGAATTGGTTGATTATAAGCTGGACGCTGAAAAGACCGCCTCTGAAGAGGCGGGAAAGAAAAAGAAGGGAGAAAAAAATGTCCAAAGCGCATAGGGGAAAAGGAATTCGTGAACTATTCCATAATGGCCGCGGTTTATGTCCTGTTTGTAAAAGGGATAATGTTAAAATACTATATGAACAAGATAAGGACGAAACAAAAGTAAAGATATGCAAGATATGTAAAGCCGCCATTAAACATGGTAAAAAAAGTGTATAAAACGGTTTAATATTTTATTCGCAGTGGGGTCTAATACCCGCCCTTTAGGGCGGTTCGAGTTGGCAACGCCAACAAAAAATGGTATTAGACCCCACAGTTAAATAATTTCCTTACCCGATCGAAGCACGTAAATAATTTCAACGCCTACAAGATACCTCGCGGCTTGCCGCGAGGTGGTTCATTCGCAGTGGAGTCTAATACCCCGCCCTTTAGGGCGGTTCGAGTTGGCAACGCCAAATAAAAAATGGTAGTAGACGGGTTTGCGCCGCAAACCTCCACAGTTAAATAATTTCCTTACCCGATCGAAGCACGTAAATAATTTCAACGCCTACAAGATACCTCGCCGCAAACGCCGGTCTTCGATCTTAGGCGCGCTTGCCGCGGGGTGGTTCATTCGCGGATGTCTCCGCTTTTCTCATGAATTATTGGAGCAAACACGGCTTCCGCAAAACGGGCATTTTAATGTCACTGTTACCATGTCTTTCCCCGCGTATACTTTTCAGTTATAATAATAAGTTCAGAACATTGCCGCCGTTTTCTCAAAATATCCGGCAGGAGCGCGGGTTCTTTAAGGGTCATAGTCCAGCCGATGTTCCGCCTAGTTGTCCGCAGGCTCCGGCTATGCCGCGTCCTTTTTCGCGGCGCATTACGGTTTTAAGGCCGTGTCTCTCTAACTCCGCGCAAAATCGCCTTAACTCGGCGGAGGAAGGCTCTTTGAGCGGCATCCCGTTAAAATACAGGTTTTCCACCGGATTCCATGGGATAAGGTTTACTACAACGTCAAGATTTTGAGAAAACGCCGCTATTGCGGCAGCATCCTCCGCGCCGGTATTGATAGCGCCAAGCAGAACGGCTTCCAGTGTGAGCCGCCTGCCGTGCCGCTTCTGGTGGCGTAGCAACGCCTCTTTTAGGGCCGCAAGCGGGTTTGCGGCGCTTACCGGCATCAATTTCTGCCGCAGGGTTTCGCGGGCGCTTGTGAGAGACAGCGCAAGGCGTACCGCCGGGCCGTCGTCCGCCAGGCTGTTTATTCCGGCGGTAATGCCGCAGGTGGATACGGTGATACGGCGCGGCGACAGGGTTTCGCATAGTACGGAAATTGCCTGTCTTAGTCCGCTAAGGTTAAGCAGTGGTTCACCCATGCCCATGAAAACTATATTGGCAATGTCAGGGTACAAGGCTTGAATATGATAGAATTGTTCGATAATTTCCGAGCCGTCAAGGTCTCGCGTAAAGCCTAAACTGCCTGTCTTGCAAAATACGCAGCCCATTCCGCAGCCAAGCTGCGTGGAAAGGCAGGCTGTGCGCCGTCCTGCCGCGTCAACAAGAGCCACCACCTCTATAAAGCCGCCTTCGATGCCTATTTTTAGCTTTATCGCTCCGCTTACGGGGTCTTCAACGGTTGAAACAAGGGATGTTTTTCTAAGGCAAAAACGCTTGTCAAGCTCGGCGCGAAGGGAACGCGGAAGGTTGCTCATAAGTTCAAACGAACTTATGCCTGAGTTTATCCACGCGAAAATCTGCTTGGCGCGGTATTTTGGCAGTGGGGTTAAAAGTTTTTCCAAACCGGACACCGGTACGCCGCTTAGAGGTATTTTTGAAGCCAGATTAGTATTTCCTTTTTTAAATTTTTCATTCGCATGGAGTTTGCTGTACGCAAACGTGTTTGCATATAGCAAACAAACGTAACGTCAAAAACGCTTTAACAAACAAAAATTGGGTTTGCGCTACGCGCAAACTCAGAAAGGCCAATGCGCTTCGCGCATTGACCCGCGCAACGGGATTGTAGGGGTGCCGCCGCGTAGCGGCGTGCAGACACGGCGACCCGCAGGGACGGCGTGGCCGGAGCGCGAAAGCGCGCAGCCCCGAAAAGCCCGGTTTTTGCCCGCTTTAGAACTTGTTCTAAAGCGGACAAAAATGCGCCCAAAATATTTAATATATTCAATATTCAAATATTCAATGTCTTATGCGTCCGCTACAAGGCAGCAATGCGGCTTTCACCTATTTTTTCCAGTAAATCCGTTACCGCGTTGTTACGGATGCCAAAGCGCTGGAAGGCTCTAAGAATTTCCACAGCTTGATGCGCGTCGTCTATTTTTATATAACAATCGGCTAATTCAAGGTAAAGCCGGTGATTTTTAGGGTCGTGCTGTAACAGCTTGGTAAGTGAGTTTATTGCCTGCTCAATGTGTCCTTGCAACTTGTCGATTGTGGCAAGGCCCAGAGCGCCGTATATGTCAAACTCTATATTTAGAGCGCGGTTGTAATAATCTTTGGCGTTGTCGAATTCCCGCAGTGTGCAGTAGGCGTCGCCGGCGCGTGTAAGTATGACTTTGTTCCGCGGGTCCTGCTGGAGTATGCGATTCCAATACTCCAGTGCGCGGCGCGGCTGGTTTAGTCCGCGGAAGCAATCGCCTAGTCCAAAAAGCGCGTAAAAATTGTTAGGTTCGCGCTGTAGCGCGGCGTCAAAGTACGCTATTCCGTCATCGAAAGTTTTTAATTTGCGGTGGCAGTTGCCAATTGAGGTAAGGACGCGGATGTCTACGCAGGCCATATTGCGGGTTTCCAGCATCTTCTCCCAGAAATACAGCGCGTCACGGTATTCCTTAAAGTCATAGTGCAGATGTCCCAATCCTATTATCGCGTAGGGATTGTGGTCTTCCATTTGTAATACGCGCTCGTACTCTTCTTTCGAATTCTTAAAATCCCGCAGTTTCCGGTAGGCATCGGCTATGCGTGTAAGGACGGTAACGTTACGCGAATCGTGTTTTAGGTATTCTTTCCAGATTTTTATTGCCATAGGGTACTGATTAAGCACCTTGTAGCAGTCCGCAAGCCCAAAAAGCGCATAGTTGTTTCCGGGATGGTGGTTAAGACACTGTTCATAATACCGGACAGCGTCCCGGTGCGCGCCTCGTTTGCGGCAAGAATCCCCCATGCCGACAAGAGCGTAGTTGTTATCCGTATCAAGCTCCAAAATCTGCTTGAAACATTCCAGAGCCTCGTTTACTCTGTTTTCTTTTAGGAGTTGATAGCCCTCTTTTGACAGATCCGTAATCTCTTGACTACATGTCAAAAATTGCTCGTCTTGAGCATTCTCTAAAATTCTAATATCACCCATCACCATTGTCTCCTTCGTGAATAAGGTTTTTCACCATGAAGGAAAGTTCCATAATAAGCTCTGCGGACTTTTTTTTATCCGGCGCTATCCAATACATTCGCAGGGCATCTATAGCGCGTCCCTTTGAACGGTAATAGTCCCCTATTCTTGATAAACCGTCAGAATAACCGGTTGTTATAAATATCCTGCGGGCGCTTTCTATGTCCCCCTGATTAAAAAGCACGTTTCCCTTGCGGTTGAGCTGCGCTTTTTGCTCCGCCTCCATAGGACGCTTTTCGCAGGATTTAAGGAGAATTTCTTCTCCCTTAAAGCGTTTTAATAATTCTGCCGTATTCATAATATACAAAACTCCTTGAAAAAAATCACTTTTTGTAAAACAATCATCTTTGAAAAAGGTAACATGGGTCAATTTGACACATTTTTCTTATCTATACGCCAAAATTCAACGATGGAGCGTCCGTATTCGCGGCGGCTGCTCAGGTTCATTCCGTCAACGCCGGCATCCCAAAAGTCTTCTCTTGGGCGGTGAATCATGAATAAGCCGCCTTCCTTTACAAGCGCCGATTTAGCTATTAATGCCGCTAACTCGTATTTATATTTGTAAGGAAATGGCGGATCACAAAATATATAATCAAAAGCGTGTTTAGCGCGTCTTACATAAAGTTCTACAGGCATAAAGCGGCAGCTTATTCTTACGGGAGATAAGCGGGCGTTTTTTAAGAGGACGCCGCGTTTCAGTTTGTCCATCTCTACCGCTTCAACCGGCGAGGCTCCTCTGGACGCGGCTTCCAGCGCGATAATTCCTGATCCTGTAAACAAATCAAGAAATGAGCGCCCCTTTATATCTCCAATGACGGCGAATACGGATTCCCTCATCCTGTCCATAGCCGGACGGATGATACCGGGCGGCGTTTCCACAAGCCTGCCCCGCAGACATCCTCCGGTTACTCTCATAAATAAATTATATATTGTCTAGCAGAGCGGTCAACTCTTCCGCGCTGACAACCCGCTGGTCAAGCGCGTTTACTCCCGCTTCTGTCATAGCCGCTTTTATTAAATTCTGCTGGTTTAAGCTGTGCGCGGCTAGGGTGTTCAACGGTTCTCTAATCAACGGATAATTTTGAGCGTTAAAACAGCCTGTCCCGCGCAGCATATTATTAAGCAGTTCCGTAAAGCGTTCATGGGCCTCTTCAAGGTTATGGAACTGTTCGTTTCTTGAAATGAGCTGCGTGTTTAATGCCAGCGTTTCATACAGCAATGTTAGTTTTGCGGCTATGAAATCAAGGTCTTCCAGCGTTTTCTCTAAAAAAATGTCCGGGTCGGCATCAAGCAACTGCATATCCGAGATAACCCGTATTTTAGCATTCAGAATAAAAATATTATCTTCGTAATTTAATTGTTTATGCATTATATATTTATTTATCGGCATTTAAAAAAAATCCAACAGTCCGCCCGGCTACCAGTGGGCGGCCAGCCGCTTTCCTGTCTTGCGTTCAGCATGAAAAGGGGTCTTGGCTTACGAGGTACAGGTTTCAGAACCTGTGTTCTAAAACGTTATTGACAGGTTGAACTGTTTTGCCGTCCGGCGCTGAAATCGCCGGACGGATGAGTCCGCAGAAAGCCGCCTGCGGCTTTTGAGGAATTGAAGCGGAAAGCGCGGTTTTTGCCTGCCGCAGACACGTCTGCGGCAGGTGAAAATGCGCCCGAAATTAAAAAGCGTTGATGATATGCCGTTAAAATCATGTAAAACTTTGAATTTTCCCAAAATCGGAATCGCCGAGTTGTGCCATATCCCATAAACACGTCTATTTTTATATGCTATATAGGTTGTAATTATTGAACACCGGTTCTAAGTTCCTGACTGCCGCTTGAAAACGCAAAACATCCCGCATTTTGCAAAGACTTTCAAGCAATGGTTGACGAACAAGTACAATAATTCCCCGCTCATATTCTCGTTTATCTTCATCTTTTGATACTTTGGATTGCGTTATTTTCAACAGACTTATATATACATTCAAAGCGTTAAGGGTTAAACTTAAAGTATGACAGGGGATGTAGAAAGGGTTGCGGTTTCGCGTGTTACCAGTATTGGAGGACGTGAAGCGACATTTTTCGAAAACGCGACTCTGCGGGTGCAAATAGATGACATCGGCGGAATGGCGCCTATTTTTTGCAGCGTGCAGGATAAGCGCCAAATAAACGCCCATTGGCAGCCATGGTTTCGCTCGAATTCCGGCAGGCAGTACAACGACAGTAGGGACGGGAGCTTTTGGAAATCAGAATATTTGTACAATGTCGCGGGAAGCTTTCCCTGTGCGCCTAATTTTGGCCCTGCTCATATTATTGACGGTTTTACGATGCCGCCTAATGGCTGGACGGCTAACTTAAAATGGAACTATAAAAAAAGCGGTGTTGACGAAGCCAGCGGAGCGGCGTGGGCATTGTCAGAGCTTAAAAGTCCGGATCTCGCCATGCCGCTTTCCTTTAAAAAAACAGACGCTGTTCTTCCTAAGCACAGTGTGCATTATTCCGCCCTATCCATAAACAATTTGGGCGTTAAAGATATAGAGATATGTTGCGCCAACCAGAACATTATCGCCCCGCCGTTTTTGCAGGAGGGTTGTTGTATATCCGCGGCGGCAAATATTTGGACTACTCCGCCACCCGGCGGGGAGTTCGATCTTACGACACGTCTTGCGTTAGGCTCGGAATTCGCGTCTCTTTCAAAGGCTCCCCTTACCTATGGGGGTAAAATAGACCTAAGCGTAATACCATACCCGTCCGGATATACAGATTTTGTAACCGGCGCCATCCCCAAAACAGCCCGTCTCGGATGGTCGTCTGTGGTAAATCCACGATTAAAGATGGCGTATATATGTTTCTTTCCCGGACCGGCGGCGCTGTTGGAATCGGAAGCTGTAGACGATATAATACTTTATTTTAACGGCCTTGCAATGCATTATGGCGGCAGACATTTTACTCCATGGGCGCCTTGGGACGGAGCGCCGGATCAGACCTACTGTCTTGGTCTGCAAAACGCGGCTGCCGCATACTCCTACGGTTTGGATTATTCAAGAAAACAGAAGAAAGTGCTTGATGCGCCGGCAACCGTCACAATACCCGCCGGCGCTCAAAAAACCCTATATTACGGCTGCCTGCTTGCCGCCTATGAAAAAAATATACTTGACGGCGGAATAGTCGGCGTTGATGCTGAAGAGTCCCAGCTTGTATGCAAAAGCGCCACCGAGTCATGGAAATTCGATGCTGACGCCTTATTCCGTGTTATTCGCGCCATACACCGGAACAACCAATCAAGTTTTGCTCTTTAACAAAGTCAACTTTTACCGCGAAAGACGCTTTTAGGCCGCGCAAGCGATTGAAGCGGAAATCCCGCAGACCCCCGTAAGGGGGGCGAGGAATTGGAGCGGAAAGCGCGGTTTTCACCTGCCGCAGACGTGTCTGCGGCAGGTGAAAATGCGCCCAAAATTTAATACACCGCTGAAATCATATAAAACCTTGAATTTTCCTGAAACCGGAATCGTTCTGCTTAAAACACGGCCTCTTGTAAAAACAGGGATTTTTTCATATTTGAAATCGAAATTGCTGTGCTTAGGTTAATCTGTGGACAAAAACGATGTTTCCATTATAATAGAGCCTGTATGTTGAAGAAAAAGGTGGAAAATGCTGCTTGTAATTGATATTGGCAATACAAATATTGTCGCGGCGCTTTTTCGTGGTGATGACATTATCGAAATTGGGCGTATTTTTACAGACACGCATAGGACGGGAGACGAGTACGGCATAATTTTACGCTCGTTGCTGCGAGATATAGGGGTACAACCGGAGAAAATTTCTTCGTCAACAATGAGTTCAGTTGTTCCGCTGTTGACAGGCCCGTTCGTTACTATGATAAAAAAACTAACGGGTAAAAAACCATTAATTGTAAATCATACAATTTATGACAAACTGCCGGTAAAAGCGCCGCCCGCGCGTGTTCAAGAAATTGGCACCGATTTAATCTGTAATGCTGTCGCCGCGTTCATGCGGTTTAACGGCGCGTGCATCATAGTTGACTTTGGTACGGCATTAACTTTTACCTGTGTCGGCATGAAGGGGGATATACTCGGCTGCGCGTTTACTCCCGGAATTGGGACTGCGGTAAAATCGCTTTCCGCAAACACGGCGCAGCTTCCGGTCGTCCCGCTGGAAGCCCCGCCCTCATCATTGGGAGAAAACACGGTGCAGGCGATTCAGTCCGGCATCGTGTTTGGATACAAAGGGCTTGTTGAATTCTTGCTGTCGCGGATGAAGTCCGATATGGCGGCTTTGGAAAATATTCCCCAAGATTCTATTTCAGTAATCGCCACAGGGGGGCTTAACAGCGTACTACAGCCCATAAGCAGTGTGTTTCAGTATGTGGACAGACAGCTTATTCTACGCGGTTTAAAAATAATTTCGGAGATGGCGCAAAATTAAATTTTTGGTAACGTCCGGCGGGACGCGCGAAAAAATTGACGAAGTGCGTTCCATAACAAATTCATCAAGCGGAGAACTTGGAAGTCTTATATGCGACCGTTTGGCGGATCTTGCGGACTGCGAAAAAGTATTTTATGTTTGCGGGGAGGGCGCAATGCTTCCGCAAAACGATAAAGCGGAAATAATTCAGGTAAGCAGCGCCGGGTCCGCGCTGGACGCGGTAAAATATATTTTATTAAATAACAATATCGGCGCGGTGATTCACGCTATGGCGGTGAGCGACTATCGCGTTAAATCAATACAAGTGGCTAATGGTCTAGAATTAGACTGCGGTAGAAAAATAAACTCTTCCGAAAAACAACTTATTCTTGTATTGGAAAGCGCTCCTAAAATAATACCTGTTTTTTCAGAGCTTGCGCCGGATGCTCTGCTTGTTGGTTTTAAACTTTTATACAATGTAACAAGAGAAGAATTGATTGACGAAGCGTACAATATATTACAAAAGAACTCCTGTTCCTTTGTTATAGCGAATGACAAAAAGTTTATTACAAAAACAAAACATAGGGCGTATCTGGTAGATAAAAATAAAGATTATATAGAATTTGAAACTAAGAATGAAATCGCGGACGGCATTGTGAATAAATTGGAATCTATGCTAAGGAAGCGTTGATTAAATCAACGCTGATTAGACTTGTTCGTTAATCCGGCTGCTCGCCGCCTAGGTCATTGCAAAACGCGGGGCGTTTTGCGTTTTAAAGCGGAACTTGGCCAAACCATGCCTGGCTTGCGGAAGCTTGATGTTTCCGCACAACTCTATTAAAGGCTGTCCGCAAATAGGATTGTTCATGAAAAATATATTACTTGGAGTTACCGGCAGTATAGCGGCATACAAGGCGGCGGAAATTACGCGCCTTCTTGTTAAAAAAGGAATTTCCGTTCAGGTTGTTATGACTGAAAACGCGGGGCGTTTTATAAGTCCGCTGACATTTCAAACTCTAACAAAGCATAAGGTATATACGGAAATGTTTGAAGAAATGTTTTACGAGGATGTGCGCCATATATCTATCGCAAAAAGCGCGGATGCCGCCATTGTCGCGCCGGCTACAGCCGGTATTATTGGAAAATTAGCGTCAGGAATCGCGGACGATATGCTGTCTACTGTACTTATGGCAATGGCGCACAAGCCGGCGCTTATCTGTCCCGCGATGAATACGGCGATGTGGGAGAATCCTATAGTTCAGGAAAATATGAAGAAATTAAAAACTTACGGGTATTCGTTTGTTGAACCCAAAGAATCGGAATTAGCCTGCGGAAGTTCCGGCAAGGGGGCTCTAGCAAATGTGGACGATATTGTAAATGCGGCGCTTTTATTGCTGGAAAATTCTGAAAAACAAAGCCGTAAAACATGAATTTGCTTTTTCCGCCACTGACAGCCGGTTTAAGCAATGATTTGGAACGGCTTCTGTCGCTGATTGATAAAACATTCCCGTTAAAACAGCGTTTTTTGGCGGAACTTCCTAAAAACATAGGTCGTCTTTCCGCTTTGCTTACAAGAGAGCGTTCCTCTCTGAACGGGGCTTATATGAGCGATCCTGTTCTTCTTAACGCCTATCTGCGCTATTTTCTGCCTTGGAATGTGTTCCGCCTGTCCCGCCTGTTGCCCGCGTTACATTTGAACGGAGTTTTGAGCGCGGCGGGCGGCGTTGAAATTGTAGATATTGGATCGGGGCCGCTGACTTTTCCGGTTTCACTTTGGATTGCGTTGCCGGAATTACGCGCCGTGCCGCTTCGTTTCCTGTGCATTGACCAGAATTCCGCCGCCCTTGATGCCGGAAAAAAATTATTTTCCGCTATTGCGGCGGAAAATACATGGCAGATAAAAACCCGCCGCGCCGCGCTTGGAGAAAGGTTTACATTTGCTCCCGCCGCGCTGTTTAGCGCTGTGAATGTATGCAACGAGCTTATTCAAAATATGCCCCAGTCGGATATGGAGGCGCTTAACAAAACGGCAAAAAGGCTCGCGCATCTATTTTCTAATTCCACCAATGGAGCGGGGCGCGTTCTTTTAATTGAACCCGGCGCTCCACGTCCGGCGCAATTTTTGTATTTTATGCGAAAAGCGCTCATAGAGCAGGGGTTTGCGCCGGAAGCCCCATGCCCCGCGCCGGAAGAATGTCCTATGCGGAGCGGACGGCGCGGCCAAAAATGGTGCCATTTTAGCATAGATACGGACGACGCTCCCGCTGAATTGCAAAAACTTTCCGCAAAGGCTTTACTGCCAAAAGAAAAAGTAACGCTTTCCTTTTTGCTTGCCGCAAAAGGGTTGCAAAGAAAGGTAGAGAAAGATTTGTTGAACGTGCGCGTAATATCCGGCGCTTTTTCTCTGCCGGACAGTAAAACCGGACGCTACGCCTGCTCGGAAAAAGGTTTAACTTTGCTTCGAGGCGGCAAGGGGCTTATAGAAAAATATAAAGAGGGGGTCTTTTTTCAGGCGGAAGCGCCGTATAAATCTATTAGGGATGCTAAAAGCGGGGCGCTTATTTTAAATGTTGAAGATGCGCCGGCAGATGTTTAGGAACTGTAAAAGAATAAAGTGCGCCGTATTTTATTCGCAACGGGGTCTAATACCCCGCCCTTTAGGGCGGTTCGAGTTGGCAACGCCAAATAAAAAATGGTAGTAGACGGGTTTGCGCCGCAAACTCGTTTGCGCGCTTGCCGCGAGGTGGTTCGTTCTAATTGCTTACGCAATAAAGAAATAACATGACCATTTGGTCATGTTATTTCTTTACAGTTCCTTAGTAAATCCTCTAATATGCGTTTACATGAGAAGGGGGGGTGGGGGGCACGAATTGAAGCGCCTATTATAAGAAATAAAATGATGGGAATACGAGGGTACTGCGCGTAATGTATATTAATATGTTTTCATTTTTCTACACCATTTATTCTGAAAACTTTACCAACAGCAGTATATTCATAATTGTTATTTTCTAAACTGCTTCCAATTGCCCAAGATATGTCTTGTACATCAATATCTCCAGAATATTCTTTTTTTGCTTCAGCCAATAAATGGATATATGCCGTATTAATGGCAGATCTATATCTAAAACTGCCAGTTATTATAAATGATGTCTGAACAACCCCTAGTATTTCCACATTTTTGTCATTATGTGATTGTCTATACTGCCCTTTACGCAAGAAACAAAAAAGACAATTGCCGACAATGAAAAAATGCAGAAACGGATCCTTTTACCGATCATACAAAAACTCCTGCTTATAGATTAGACTTGTTCGCCAACCCGGTCGGTTGTCGCTCAAGTCCCTGCAAAATGCGCGGCATTTTGCGTTTTCAAGTGGAAGTTGTTCGGAAACTTCAGTTTCCGAACAACTCTAGTCAAAAATGTTCTACATAAAATCCAGTATAAAAAATTTTAAGTTTTTGTCAAGTTTTTTCAGAATATTTTAAAAAAGATTTTAGCCAAAATGCCGCATAACGTTCCGGTTGTATACAGCGTTTTTGTGGTTGCGATAAAGGAACGCGAAGCGTTCCAGCAACCGCAAAAATGCGGGTGCAGTGAGCCGTGAGCCGTGAGAGTGGAGCGTAGTGAAATGACCTAGGCGTTGTGGAGGTAAAGCCGCCTACTGGCGGCGAAGCGTAAACATGCCCATTATGCGACATTTGGGTTGCTACTATTATTATCCCCAATATCTTTTATTCAGATATTGTATCAAACCATTATATTTTATGGTATCTATATTTTTTAACAAATCATAAGGATGAATAATTTTATATTTATCTTTATGTTTCAAGCAATTGGTCCATGTTTCTTCCATTTTTTCGTTGCTGGGTTTATATATTTTATCCAATAACTGTACATTTTCACTTGGAATGATATGAATATGCATATAATCATTGGCTTTAATGGTTTCCGTGTCATTGTGCTTTATCATCTGTTCTGCCCATAAAGTCTGACGCATAAGTTGATAAAATGGTTCAAAAAAATACACAGAACCACGATACTCTGGTAGAGCATTAAGATACTGCGATTTATCTATCAAACCACTATATCTTAACAACCGTTCCTTGCCCTTGCTTTCAGTTCCTTTTGCTTCTCCGTCCCTGTCTTCAATGGATTTATCCCGATTGTCATAATATTCTGTATATTTCCATTCAATTGGAATAATAAATTTTTTACCATTGTCATGTATACCATATATTAACGCATCAATAGACGTACAATTACTGCCACGAGTTGTCTGTAATTCGTTCAAATAATCTTTATCACTGACAGCCTCAAATTGTACATATCCTGATAAATAATTATCCGTTGGAATAGGCAATATATCTATTATGCCCGGACAGAATAATTTTGCAATAGATAAAACAGTTTCTTTATCTTGGCGTATTGGGAATAAATGATTAATACAACAAACTTGAGAAGACAAAGTATGCCCACTCGGTTTATACCGCGGTTCTGATGCACGGGGTGTATGCCAAAAGGAGATGTCATTTCTCACAAAATATTCACAAACATCATTGCGGATAGGTTTATAAATATTATTGATGCCATCAATGAGTATTTCATCTTTTAGATAATCTTTACCTTTATACTTGATTATTCGACCAGATTTTACTCCGCCAAATAAATTTGTATTATGAATCAAATTGATTGACTTAAACCTTTCCCGTTCACGATAAATTGGTGGCATATTCCTTTACTCCT
>JAITDS010000003.1 GCA_031282435.1 Spirochaetaceae bacterium | reverse complement strand
TCCGCGATTCCGACACCAATTCCGCCATTTCGAACCCGATTCCGCGATTCCCACACGATACCTCGTTTAATACAAAAATTCCGATATTCCGAACCAGATTCCGCGATTCCGACACCAATTCCGCAATTTCGAACCCGATTCCGCAATTCCGATCCGATTCCGCGTTTAAGACACCAATTCCGCGATTCCGACTTCGATTCCGCGATTATGACACCGATTTCGCTATTCAGACTCCTATTCCCAGGCCAGCCCAGCCCAGCCAAGCCCAGTCCAGGCCAGGCCAGCCCAGCCCAGCCCAGGAGAGCCCAGCCCAAGCCCATCCCAGGCCGACCCAGCTCAGCCCAACCCAGCCGAGCCCAGCCGAGCCCAGCCGAGCCCAGCCGAGCCCAGCCGAGCCCAGCCGAGCCCAGCCCAGGCCAGCCCAGCCCCGCCCCCCCCACCCCCCCCCCCCCCCCCCCCCCCCCCCCCCCCCCCCCCCCCCCCCCCCCCCCCCCCCCCCCCCCCCCCCCCCCCCCAATTCGTAGCGGCAAATTGCCGACCCCTTGACACAGCCTTGCCAAACGGCGTGGAGTTTTGCAACGCAAAACTCCTAACAGACTTGCCACCGTAGGTGGCAAGTCTTCCGCTACCCCCACTGCGGGGGCATGGCCCCCGATGGCGTCAAAGCCCCCCCCCCCCCCTCCCCTTAATTGTACAGGAATTACACGAATGGCGCGGATTTCGGATGTTAAGGCCCCTTTTCATCCTGAACGCGAGGTGAAAAAGCCGCCGGCGGACTCACTGGCGGCAGACGTGTCGCCCGCTGGTTTAGCAGGGAATACAGCACCGGGGTAACAAACAGCGTCATAATTGAGCTTACGGTCAAGCCGCCGACAAACGTTTTGCCTATAGGCTGAATCGTGTCAGCGCCCGCGCCGGGGAAAAAACCGATGGGCGCCATAGCCAGTATCGTTGAAACTGTCGTCATTAGAATGGGGCGCAGGCGGTTTCGTCCGGCTTCAAGACAGGCATCGCGGACATCAAGCCCGCGTGAACGCAGCAAGTTGGTATAATCCACCAGAATAATGCCATTGTTTACAACAATGCCTACAAGCGCGATAATGCCCACCGCGCTAAACACCGACATAGCTTGATTGCCTATTTTGTAAATCCAAATTACGCCGATTGCCAGAAGCGGTATCGAAAAAAATATGATAAGCGGGTCAAGAAACGACTCAAACTGGCTGGCCATTAAACCAAAAACTAAAAACACCGCGACCGCCGCTATGAACAGAAATTTAAGATTGAATTTTTCCACCTCGGCGGCCTCGCCCATGAAACTAACCGTAACGTTTTCGCGCAAAGGAAGATGCCCCATAACAGTTTCCTCCAGCAACTGCTGAAATTCCGTTGCCGCGATACCGGCGGGCAAATCGCCTGTAACGCGCACCACCCTTTCCTGATTTTCGCGCCGTATCGAGGCGGGCGCGCGGCCTTCCTGCAAGTACGCTATGTTGGCCAACGGCACGCGGACACTGTTTCTGCTTAAAACCGAAATCGAATCGAGCGCCGCAAGACCTTTTCTGTCTTCATCACGCAGGCGTACCTGTATATTTACCAGCCGGTCCCCCTGCGAAATAGTGGTTACATTTGTGCCGTCCATCGCGGTTTTTACCTCGCTTGCGATTGACGATAGGGAAACGCCAAGCGCGGCGGCGCGGTCGCGGTCAATTTCTATACGAAGCTGGGGAGCGCCCTCGTCCATGTTTACGGCGGGGTTTTCAATCTGCGGTAAATATAATTTTAAAATTGATATAATTTCTTCCGCTGTTTCCATCAAAGCGGTATTGTCACGCGAACTTAATACAACTTCAACGGAACTTGTACTGCTCATGCTGCGCCCCGCGCGGAATGTAATACGAGCGTCAGGATTTCCGTTTAGCAAAGGCGTAAGTTTTTGTATTATTTTATCCGGCGTATCAATTTGTTCGGCGGGAGGCGGCAGAGTAATTTGTATACTCCCCTGACTTGTCCCGCTGCGCCGCGCCGTTAAAATAATGCTGTTATAACCCTGAACGTTATTTTCGATAATGTCTTCGATTTCAAAAAGAATAGATTCTGTAACGTCAACCGGCGTACCCTGCGCCATCTGAACATTGAGCGTAACGGAATCGTCCGTACGCGATCTTATGAACATATTCATGCCGATACCGTTGAATTGCAGCAGAGAAAATGCAAGTACCAGCAGTGTTAAAACAAGTATCATGAGGCGGTGCGAAAGGCAATAACTCAGAGCGCGTTTGTAATCTTCATTCATTTTTGTAAAAAAGTTTTCAAAAGCGTCGTCTATTTTCCGCAGTGTTTTATTTTTCAGCGGCTTTTGTACGCGCGTATCAAGTTTAAGTATGGAGCCGCAGAGCGCCGGAACTATGGTAATCGCCACGAGCAGTGAACAGCTTAACGCGATTATCACGGTAAAAATTAAGTCGTTAAATAACTGTCCCATCATTTCAAGGTCGTTTTTATAAATTAAAAGCGGTATGAATACGCAAAGCGTTGTTGTGGTCGAAGTAACAATGGCCCTGAACATTTCCTGACCGCCGAGAATCGCCGCCGTTTCCGGTTTTGTGCCGCGCAGGCGGTAGTTATGTATGTTGTCAAGTATGACTATTGATGCGTCAACCGTCATACCCATAGCCATAATCAGCCCTGTCATTGTCAGCAAATTCAGCGTAAAACCGAATACCGACATAAACATCAATGTCAATAGTATTGAAATCGGAATCGAAATGCCTATTACCAGAGTGCCTTTTATATTGCGTAGAAATATAAAAATTATAAGCATACAAAGCGCCGCGCCTTGTATGGCGTTTGAATACACTTGACCCAGAGTCGCGTTTATCATTGAAGTATTGTCGGATAGAACTTCAAGCGTTACGCCGCGTGGAAGATCCGCGTTTATGTCTGAAAGCGCTTCGCGCACGCGGCGGGCAACCTGCACGGAATTACTGCCGCTTTCACTCTGAACTTGAATGTATACGCCGCTCTGCCCGTTTACGAAAACCCGCGCCGCGTTATCGTTAAATCCAAGCGATACGTCCGCCACATCCTCAAGGCGAATCACCTGTGAACGGTTCAGCGCGGCGCCGCTGTTCGGTATGCTTACATTTTTAACGACAAGCCGCTTTATCTGCTCGATACTGGTTAACTCCTGCTCCGTTAAAAGTTGATACTCCCTAGTGCCGCGAAGTATGCTGCCGCCGCTGGATAAGATGTTTTGTCCGCGAATCGCCTGCGTTATATCGCTCAATGTGAGGCCAAGAGCGGCAAGGCGGTTTAGCGAAACCGAAACCTGCACAACCTGACTCGTTCCGCCGGTTACTTCCGCGAAGGCTACCCCTTCAATACGTTCAAGACGCGCCTGAATTTCATCTTCCGCGAAAATGCGAAGCTGGTCCGGCGGGTAACTTCCGCGCACAATAAGGCGCATTACCGGCATCGAGGACATATCGAAACGGCGCACCGTAGGGGTACTAGATTCGTCCGGCAGTGAATTAACAATCCTGTTGAGCGTGTTCTGCGCGTCGGACGCGGTCTTATCCATATCGGTGCCGTACTCGAAATTCAAGTTGATGGATGAGCTTTCAAACGACGAACTTGACGTCATTTCCGTAAGTCCGCGTGATGAAGCCAGCGCCTTTTCAATGGGACGGGTAACGTTCTGCTCAATGTCGGCAGGCCCCGCCCCCGACAGGCTGGTGTAAACGGAAATTACCGGACGCGCGGTAGACGGAAAAAGATCCACCGCGATACCCGGAACTATAGTCAACGCTATGCCGGTAATCAGCACATAGAAAACGATTATTGTTACAGGCCGCTTTACGGAAAATTGAACGATACTCAATTTTTTGCCTTATTGGTTCGGGTTTTCATCTAAGACTCTAACCGGCTCACCATTGGAAAGGAAATTTTGACCGGATATTATCACAAGATCGCCTATTAAAAGGCCGCCAAGAACCTCTACCATAGTTTCGCTTTCCAGACCAAGCGATATTTCGCGCCGTTCCGCCGCGTTTTCGGGATTCACTATAAAAACTATCCATGTATTGTATGTGTTGATGATGGCGGCGCGGGGGATGACCATAACATTTCTGCGCGAAGCGGTAACTAGGCGTACTGTGGCGAACATTCCGGGCCTTATACGCGGGTCGTTTCTTTCAAAACGAAGTCTTATCCGCAACGTGCGGCTTGCGGGGTCAAGCACCGGGCTTACCTCGCTGACAACGCCCGCAAAAGATTCGCCGGGCATCGAATCGAAAAAAAATCCCGCCGTCTGGCCGGTTCTTATATTTGACGAAAATCTTTCCGGCACAAAAGTTTCCACCACAAGGGTTGAAAGATCGCCTACAACGTATACCGCCGATTGCTGTGAAACCGTATCCCCGATACTGTACGGGGCTTGCAGAACCGTCCCTTTTATTGTGGAGCGAACCGGACTGCCCGAATACACTTCGCCGGGGCGTGAAGGATCTATAACCGCTACAACCTGCCCCTCCTCAACCCTGTCGCCAACCCGCAAGCGCAGTTCAACAATTTTACCCGCCACTACGGGAAATATTGAAACTTCACGCGCCGCCAGTACGTCGCCGTTTATCAGTATGCTGTTGCTTATATCGCCCCTTTCCACCGGCTTTACCCGTACCGCGGGAACGTTCCGCACCGCGCCGCCGCCTCGTCCCTGCTGCGGGTTTCCCGCGTCCGGCGGCCCGCCGCCGCCCCGCCCTTGTTGCGGGTTTCCAGTATCCGGCCCGCCGTCGCCTCGTCCTTGTTGCGGGTTTCCCACATCCGCTGGCCCGCCGCCCCGCCCTTGCTGCGGGTTTCCGGTATCCGCTGGCCCGCCGCCGCCTCGTCCCTGTTGGGGGTTTCCCGCGTCCGGCGGCCCGCCGCCGCCCCGTCCCTGTTGGGGGTTTCCCGCGTCCGCTGGCCCGCCGCCTCGTCCCTGCCGTGAGTTTCCGGCATCCGGCGGCGCATCCTGTTGGACGGGGACCGGTACGACAACGCGGGTTGCCGCCCTTTGACCGGGTTTTTGTAATATCGAAAAAAGCGTGGCGATGAACAGTATCACTATTAAAAAAGCGATGACGGCGTTAGTTAAATTAAATTTCTGTTTTTCCATCGTTGTCCCCGGAAGAAAGTTTGTCCGCGTCGATGTTTAGAGCGGCCGCAAGGTCAAGCGTCATAGATTTGTAAGAAAACTCTTCGCGCAAAAGTTGCTGCCGCGCTTCGGAAAGGCTGTTGCGGGCGTTTTCCAGTTCAAGGAATTCCACAGTTCCCTGCGAAAAGCCAAGCTCCGACATGAGGTAAGCGCCTTCGGCAATTTCAACGCGAAGCCGCGCTATCTCTATGCTGTTCCAAGAGTTGTTAATATTCGCGCATAGCGCTCGAATCGCGGTTTCCGCGGAACGTTTAACGTTTTCCAAATCGAATTCCGCTTTTTCCGTGTCGGCGGCGGCGGATTTTATGCTTTGCCAGTTTTTTGTACCCGGAATCCACGCCTCTACCGGAATGTTTACGTTTACGCTCGCGCTTAAACTGTCGCTAAAGGGGGTGTCTATTGAGCCGCTCCAATTCGTAGAAAGGGACAAAGTCGGGGCGCGGGAATTGAGCGTTTGGCGCGTTCCGGTAAGCCGTAGCCGTTCCAAATTCCGCCGGGAGTTTATAATATCGGGACGGGTGTTAAGATAACGCGCAATCAGATACTCGCTGTCTATGGCAAGCCGTTCAAGTTCCAGATCGCCCTCATACCTTATTTGTTCTTTCGGCTCGTAGCCAAGCGCCGCCTGAAATTCACCTGCCATTTCCGTCCAATCCGACAGCGCCCTGTTCAACTCTAGTTTCGCGCTCTCGGCGGAAAGCCGGCTCAATTTATAATTCAACTCGCTCAATATGCCGTTCTCGAAGCGGATACGGTCCCGTTGAAACTGGCGCTCAGCCTGTCCGTATTTTTCCTGAAGTATCAAAATATTGCGCTGTTCGGCGATTATCGTATAGAACTGTTTCGTAACCGTAAGTTCAAGCTGCCGCCTGCTTTGGTCATAATCGAATAGATTGGTCTCGTACGCCAGACGGATTAACTCTATCGCGGCTGGCAGTCCCGCGTTAAGCTGAATTGAAAGCCCCGCGCTTAAATTAATGGCCGGACTGCTGGAGGCGGTGTTTGGGCTGATTAGGCTTGTACTGTAACGCAGGCCCGCTCCCGCGCTTATTGACGGGAAAAACTCAGACCACAGATTTTGGGATGCTTCCCGCGCCATATTTAAATCCACCGCCCTCTTTTTTAAGTCCAAATTCCACTCTTGCGCCCGCCGTACAGCGTCAACAAGCGTGAGGCCGCCGTTCTCCTCCGCCTGAATCCCGCGGGAAGACGCGCTTAGCACAATAATAAGTATGAGTCGTGTGTACTTCATCACCTAATCATATTGTAAAATGGCGTATTAGGCATTAGGTTACAGGCAGGCGGCTTATATTTGGCTTGTTAGCCAAGCCTGTTGCCTGAAAGTCAGTTTTTATGAACCACCTCGCGGCAAGCGCGCCTAAGGTCGAAGACCGGCGTTTGTGGCGAGGTATCTTGTAGGCGTTGAAATTATTTACGTGGTTCGATCGGGTAGGTAATGTTCTGAACTTATTATTATAAATGAGGATATTATACTATACTATACTATACTGAAAAGTTTAGGAACTGAAAGTTATGGTAGCGGCAGTGTTAAAATGCCTGTTTTGCGGAAGCTATGTTTGCTTCAATAATTCTGGGGCATTACCCAAAATGCCGGCATTTTGCGCTTTCAAGCGGAAGTTATTTAATAGATTTTTTAAACCTTATGTTTTGTTATAAGACGGAAAGAAGCATCCCGGTAATTATAAATCGGACACATATATTGCGATAAACTTCGGCGGCAACCCCTGTTTCAAAGTGGCGTAAAACCAAAACCGAAAGCGCCGACAGTTTTGCGTACCACATCAAAGCTTTTTGCTCCATAAATACCGGTTGGAAGTTTTTTCGGCCTTGCTTACCATGTCATCCGGCACGGCAACACGGCTTTGTTTAAAAGCGTTTACAGCAGTGTTTACATTAAGAGTAAAAAAATATTAAACTTTAACAGATTTGTTCAACAACCACGTTGACTGCCGGCTAAGTTTCGGAGAAACTTACGAGTCTTGCGGTTTTTGGCCTTTAAAATCCCTTTGCTAAAGCCTTACAAAACCGCCCTTTTAGCGGAAGCGGAAACTTTAGGTTTACAAATAACTCTAATTAAATTAGCATTTAATTAAAGGAGTATCATGATAGTCAGCCGTGTTATGACAAAAAATCCTATTTATACTCACACCGACGCGACAATGAGCGAGGCTCGCTCTTTGATGGATAAAGAAAAGATTTCGCATCTGCCGGTACTTGATAAAGAAAACCGTCTTGCCGGAATCGCCACAAAAAAAGATATGCTTAAAGCAGGACCATCGTCTGCCACAGGATTAGACATGTATGAGATAAGCTATCTGTTATCAAAACTCACCGTTGATAAAGTGATGACAAAACCGGTCATTACCACCGTTGAAAATGAAGTTGTTGAAGAAGCGGCGCGTATGATGGCGGATAACAACATAAGCTGTCTGCCCGTTATGCGCGATAAACTTTTAGTCGGCATAGTAACAGTAAAGGACCTTTTTCAGTCATTTATAAATGCTTTTGGGGCGCGGCACATTGGTGTTAGAGTCAGTTTCGTTATGCAGGAAAAACCCGGCCAGCTTGCGAAACTATGCACCGCCATTGCCGAAAAAACCGGCAACATCGTTTCGTTTGTAACACAGGAAGGCGACTACCTTTACGAACTTGGCGGCACAATGAAAATTACAGGTTTGGATATTGATGAAGTAGCCGCTATTTTTAAGAGCAATCAAGCCGAAATTCTGGATTTAAGATAGGCTTAGTTTAAGGGGAATTAAGTCAGCGTTCAAAGCGAATCTCTGCTTATAGGCCGCCCTATCTGTATGCTTTCCCCAAGGAAATCTATGCGCCGTCCCTCTATCAATATTTGTACGTCGTATACGTTTGGGAATTCGGTTGCCGTCCACACAATTTGGCGCAGTTGCGCTATATAACCTTCCGCCCCGTAACTGTTAAACATAAAGTTTTCGTTAAAACTTATTACTGCTGTATTTCCGGTAACGCGGGCGTTCTGTATACGGACACCCTCCGGTATAAGTGACGCAAGCCCCTGTTTTTGCTCCGACTCGGTGGGGCCTTGCAACAATAGATTCAACACGTCAAGTAGCGGCGAGTCCGAAACAAAAACACGCCTTTTTACAGGCGAAGTAAATACCATGCCGGAATTATCAATTTTTACAAAGAATATCTGGCGCTCTCGTGTTTCGCTGCGGTTTTGTTCAACGGCGGCTATCTCCGCGGAGCTTTGCCCTGCCGTTTGCCCTGCCGAAGTGGGACTTGCCGGAATCGTTGTCCCCGTTGTTTCTACTCCGGCTCCGGTATTTTCCGGCGTGGAGAGCGCCCCCTCATCTGGCGGGACGGTATCCTTCGCCGTTTCGGAGCTTTCCGCCGCCGGAAGCAAATCCGGTGTCTCCGGTATTGCCGTCTCTGAAACCGGCGGTGAAACGGTAATGACATTTACAGGCGAATCGGTTTGAGGTTCTTCCAGATTTATTTCGGACGAGACAGGCGTATTGGTAAGCCGCTCAACAAGGCGGGTTGATTGCAATGTTTTTCTAATGGCAGGCAGATTAATTATGAATAGCAACAGTATCACTATAAAAAAAATCAACCAAAAAAGGAGGCCAATCAGCGATTTACGCCGGTAATTTGAATTGTTTCCCCCTGTTCCACGAGCACTCATATTATTATTTTATGAGAAAAAATCGTAAACGTCAATTTGTCCCGCCGGCGGGCTTCATGCCTTACCGGTTCAACAAAAAAGGCTTAACTTACAGTGAATACTGCTCTTTTCATTTTGGACGCGGTTTTCACCTGTTTTTCTAAAACAGTTGAAAACCGCGCTTTCTGCTACGACAAATCATCAAATCATCAAAAGCGATGGGGCGATTTTTCATTTTTTAGCGCCGGCGCATTTTCGCTTACGATGCCGCGCCCGCTATTTTTCAGTAAGCGCTCCGTTTTCAAATATCATTGTCGCTTGGTCTATGTATTTTTGAGGTATTGTTATACCGCAGTTTTTAGCGGCGTCAAGGTCTATAAGAAAATCCAACTCGGAGGGCGCGGCGAATCTTACCGGTATTTCGGACGGTTTTTTACCCTCAAGTATATCCGCCACTATGTTTCCGGTAACAAGCCCCAGTTTGTAGTAGTTAGAACCGGCCGCTATCATACAGCCTCCGTCTTTCGCTCCGCTGGCATCTCCGGCGAATATGGGTTTTTTAGCCGCTCTGAACACTTCAATAATGGCGGGGAGAGCGGTAAATACGGTGTTATCCGTTGACATATATAGGCCGTCAACCCGACCGACTATCGCCTGCGCCGCCTGTTTTACCTCGGCGGTTGTGTTTACAGTTTGTGTAACAAGGCCAAGTCCCGCGTTAGCGGCGCCTTTCTTTACTTGCTCCAGTTCGACGATTGAGTTTGCTTCCGAAGACGTGTAGATATATCCGACAGTCTTTATGCCCGCAATATCTTTAAAAACAGCGATATTTTCAGCGGTTGGGATAGCGTCCGATACTCCGGTTACATTTTTTTCGCCATGCGCTGTGGTAACCACCAGTCCGGCGGAGACCGGATCGGTAACAGCGGTAAAGACGACGGGCGTTGTTTTTAATGTATTTGCCAATGCCTGCGCCGCCGGAGTGGCTATGCCTACGGCAACCGTAACTTTTTCGCTACTGAATTTATTGGCAATCTGCGACGCGGTGCTTAAATCGCCATTAGCATTCTGCGAATCATATTCCGCGTTTATCCCGCGCGCCGTAATGGAGTCCTTGATACCCTGCTCGCTGGCATCCAGCGCCGGATGCTGGAGTATCTTCGAGATGCCGATAATTATCCTCCCGTCAACCGCCTGCTTGCCCCCGTTGGCAAAACCCGCTTGCAACGCTATAAGCGCCAAAACCAAACATACACAAATTTTCTTCATTTTCTTCTCCTTTAGGATATTCTGTATTCTATTTTACAAGATAAAAAAAATATAGCCCGGCCGACGGCAGGGACGGCCCGGTACAATTATCAAAATATAATTTTTGATGTAACTTGACATATGGACATAGAACTACTACGAGCGCGCGCCGCGATAATAAGGAACATACGGCGTTTTTTTGATGAACGCGCTTATCTTGAAGTAGACACACCGGTTCTCGCTCCCGATTTGATACCGGAAGCGTGCTTGGAGGTGTTCAAAACAACACGTCTGCCGGCGATTAACAGCAAGAAACAACGGGCGCGGGATTATTGGCTGGTACCTTCACCGGAAATATGGATGAAGAAACTGATAGCCGTTCACAGGACGGATATGTATCAGATTTGCAAATGCTTCCGTAATTGTGAATCGTCCGGTTTTATGCACAGCCCCGAGTTCACCATGCTTGAATACTACACAATGAACACGGATTACATGGATTCACTTTACATAACGGAAGCGTTATTTAACGCCCTCCTCGTGAACCTTAAAGGAATCGCCGGAAGCTTTGCCGAAACCCTAACGGAAAGCAGCCTTTCCCCGCCCTTTGTCCGCTGGACCATGGACGAAGCCTTTTCGCGTCTTGCCGGTTTCAGCCTGATTGAAAAACTTGAAAACGGCACACTGCCGCAGGAAGCAAGGCGGCTTGGCCTTGACATACAAGACGGAATGGACGACGGCGAAATATACAATTTGATATTCATCCACACAATTGAGCCTAGACTTCCAAAAGAAAAGCCGCTTGCCCTGCTGGATTACCCCGCAGCCGTCCCATGCCTAGCAAAACTAAACGAAACGCCAACCGAAGCGCCCGATGAAGCGCTTAAAGGAACCCCCGCCCCCCCCTCCAGTGAAGCGCATAACGCCCCCCGGCCCGGCGGCGGCGAAGCACGTCAAGCGGCGCGGACCCGGCAGCGCTGGGAACTGTATGTCAACGGCATAGAACTGGCAAACTGTTATTCGGAAGAAACGGACGCGGAAGAAGTACGAAATTTTTTTCTGTCCGAGCAGGAAGCAAAAACTAAAAACGCCGCCGTTCCGCACACGGTAGATGAAAATTACTGGAAAATATTTTCGCCGACTAAAGAACCGACTAAAGAACGCGGCGGCAGTCACTTTCCGCGCTGTTCCGGCGTAGCCCTTGGCCTTGACCGCCTAATTATGGCGCTTACCGGACGCAAAACAATAGACAGCGTACTGCCGTTCCCAATGGAGATGAGCCTTTATTGAAAGTATTGAAAGCATCAAAAACATGGAAACTTAATTACGGCGCCGTACTCATCGCGGAAACCCTTGCCATATCCGGTTTCGCGTTATCCATGCCGGTTATTCCGCTTTTCCTTGTTGACGAGATAGGCATAGACGATCCCGGCCTTCTTAAACTGTGGACAGGAGTAATTCAGTCCTGCACATCCGTAGCTCTTGCGGTTTTTGCGCCAATTTGGGGACGGCTGGCCGATATTTACAGCCGGCGCGCCATGCTTATGCGGGCAATGTTTGGCGGCGCAATCATAGTTTCAGCGATGGCGCTAGTTAATTCGCCATGGCAGCTTCTGGTACTGCGCGTCATGCAAGGATGCCTCACCGGAACCATCGCGGCGGCAAGCGTACTGACAGTCGGAATAGTGCCGCAGCATAACCTTACTATGGCGTTGGGCCTGCTACAAACCGGAATATACGTCGGCAATTCACTGGGGCCGCTTGCCGGCGGATTGCTTACAGACTTTTTGGGACACCGCGCGGCTTTTCTGGGGACGGGAATAATTCTGCTCATGGCCGGCTTTATCGTGTTTAAAGGCGTTCAAGAGGAGAGACGGGGCGTCAATAGCGGCAGCATCAACGGGCAGGCAAAAAACACCGGCGGCCTTCTAGCCGGATTTAAAAAGATAGCGTCAAACCCGGAAGTAATGCTGCTGCTAACCGTGTCGTTCCTGTTTCAGATGTCAAATACTACGGCGAACCCAATTATGCCGCTGTTTTTGCGGGAAATTACCGCCGATTCGCAGTATATAGGCTCTTCGACAGGTTTTGTGATAGGACTCGGCGCCGTGGCCGGAGCGTTTGGCTCAATTGTTTCCGGAAAATTTTGTACACGAATAGGCCATTGGAAAACCTTGATTATCTGCCTTGCGGGAGGGTGCGCCGGTATAGCGCAGGCCTTAGCGAATAACCTCTGGTCGCTGGCCGCCCTGCATTTTATACCCTCGTTTTTCCTCGGCGGCATAGGCCCGTCGCTGCAAGCTCTGCTGACGGAACACACGGACCATGACCATCAGGGGCGCGTGTTCGGGCTGAACTCATCCGCCGCCTCAACCGGAGCGGCGCTTGGCCCTCTGATAGGCTCCGGCGCCGCGATGCTAAGCTACCGCGCCGTTTTTCCCGTTACCGCGATTATTTTAAGCCTGCCCCTGATAGCGCTTATAAGACGAAAGAACCGACCCGCCGCAAATGACTCCTCCCACTCTGAAAAACAGGATTAGGCCGCCAGCAAATATATCGGGCGCATCCCCGCGCAAGCGCGGGGTCGGGCTATCCGCTATTATGAAAACGCAAGCGTTTTCATACCGCTACTATCCCTTGCGCGCTGTCCTTTCAAGACAGCCTCCCGGTCATATCTTCCTCCTGCCGCCATCCTACCAAAGAGGATGTTTCTATTGCGTCCTTACAGCCGCTCTGTAGCCGCTTGACATAATTTCAACTAATTTTATGGCAAATGACATATAAAATTCCGGTGCTATCACCGGCAATCTTTCAGATGCGGTTTTAATGGAGTTTTTAAATCTGATACATTGGACTTGTTCGCCAACCTGATTGGTTACCGGCTAACCTACAAGAAAGCTTACAAGTCCTCACAAAATGCGGGGCATTTTGCGTTTTCAAGCGGAAGCCGGCCCGGCTATGCCCGACCTGCGGAAACTTGAAATTTCCGAGCAAGTTTATTTCATTTTATCCAGATTGTGAGAGTGTCGTCAGGCTGACATATCTCGCAGGCTTCTGTAAAACCTTCGGCTCTAGCCGCTTCCCTGCTTAATTCTGTAGCCGTCGCGATCAAAAGTTCGCACCGTTTGCCGCCATAGTCTTTTTCTGAGCGGTGGTATTGATAGTATTTGGGTTCCTTTGACCCAATCAGAACATTTTTTCCGGGCGGGAATGCTTCATAATGCCCCCCCCCCCCCCATTATCACATGACATAACAAGGGCGCTCATAAGACCAATTAACATTCCTGATAAAATAGCCTTTTCCATAAAATCCTCCTGAATTATAACAGATAAATATCTGTTTTTATTTTTCCCACTCGTCTAAGCGAGTGATATTGCCTATTATAAACTCGTTACTCCTGCCAATTAATCAGCCCCTAGCCACCATTCAGCGCCCATAAAGCGGAACATTCTGTAATATCCAGTGAAAACTGTCCGAAAACTTGAGATTTTCAAACATTTTTATTGTACCCCCAAAGCGTAAAAAAGTCAAGCGGCGTGTCCGTTCTCATAACAAATAGGACAGTTACGGGATGTGAATGTGTAAGCCCAGAGTAGAGGAAAATTCGGCGGGGGTCAAGAAACCGAGAGCGGCGTGAGGTCTGTAGAAATGGTA
>JAITDS010000002.1 GCA_031282435.1 Spirochaetaceae bacterium | reverse complement strand
ATACTTGTAGTGGCCGGCGGCGGAGGCGGCGGCTATTCAGGCGCGACTACGTTGGGCGGCTCCGGCGGCGGCGCGGGCGGCGTGGTTCAAACAGACACCGCTACGCTTGCGGCTGGTACAACATATACGGTTAAGGTAGGCGCGGGCGGGGATCCCATTGGGTGCGATCCCAATGCGGGCACAAATATATCACCAACATATGAGCGAGGGTATCAAGGCATTTCTTCGTCAATTACCGGCGGCGCTTTCGGCGCATCACTAAGCGCCACAGGTGGCGGCGGCGGAGCATCCCACTATGCCGCTCACGGATTTACCGGCGGTTCCGGCGGTTCCGGCGGTTCCGGCGGCGGCGGTTTTAAATCTGATCCTGCGAGTACGGTTGCGAACGGCGGAGGAAGCGAAACATCCGGACAGGGCAATAAAGGCGGCAGTCATGGGAACTATGGCAATGCGGGCGGCGGCGGTTATAAAGGTGCCGGCGGCGTAGCCACCGGCAGTGCCAGCGACACTACATCCAGCGCGGCAGGCGGCGCAGGTCTTAATATTAATATTAGCGGCGCTATCGGCGAGGGAGTAACCGACATACCGTCAACAGTAGCCAAAGGCGGTAACGGGCGTTCCGGAAGCGGCGCCGCTACAGCAAACACCGGTAACGGCGGCGGCGGTGGTCGTACCCCAAAAGAGGGTGAGAAGGGACCTGCCGGTAAAGGCGGCTCCGGCATTGTCATTATCCGCTTCCCGTACAAGGAGTGACCCGCACGCATCTGAGTTTGCGCTACGCGCAAACTTGTAAAATCAAAGCGCTGAAAGCGGCGCTTTTAGCGCTTTGATTCGCGCAAGCGATAGAAGCGGAATTAAGCAGGACGGCGCGCCGTCCTGCTTAATTATAGCGGATAGCGCGGTCGCCGCATGGCGGCGATGCGCCCGAATTCTGATTATCGAATTTAAGTGTATCCCCCGTTAGTCAAAGCCTCTTTTGTTGTAAGCGGCAAAAGAGGGAAGTCGCCGGCGGACGGCGGGAACCAAAGCCGTTTTCAAACTGCCGGCAGGGCAGGAAAGCCACTGGCGGCCGGCAGGCGTTAATGATATACTGGAAAAATGCGTTACTATAGTACCAGAAACCGTAACGAACCGTACGGATTTGCCTCGGCTGTTGTCCGCGGACTTGCGCCGGACGGCGGTCTTTTTGTACCGGAAGAAATTCCTCATTTTCGACCGAGCGCCGCGGCCTCACTCGACAAAATGACATTTCAGGATATAGCGTACGAGACAATACGTCCGTTTGTTACGGACGAAATCCCGGACGCGGTATTGACGGGCATCGTCGAAAGCGCGTTTACCTTCGATGCCCCGCTTAAACCGGTAGGCAGCCGCTTCATGCTGGAACTTTTTCACGGGCCAACCGCGGCCTTCAAAGATTTTGGAGCGCGTTTCATGGCCCGCGCCTTCGCCTACTTCCGCCGCAACGAAAGCCGTCCTCTTAAAATACTAGTGGCAACCTCCGGCGACACCGGAGGCGCGGTGGCCGGAGGTTTCTACCAAGTTGAAGGAATTAGCGTAACAGTCCTATACCCAAAGGGACGGGTAACCCCGCTACAAGAACGTCAAATAGCCGGACTAGGCGGCAACATAGACGCGATAGCGGTAGAAGGCAGTTTTGACGACTGCCAGCGTCTGGTAAAAACCGCGCTTGGAGACACGGAACTGAACAAACAGCTTTCGCTGTCGTCCGCAAACTCAATCAACATAGCCCGTCTAGTCCCGCAGGCGGTCTACTACGCCGCCGCCGCCGGAGCGCTAAAATCCCGCCGCGCTGCCGCCCCGTTTGTGTTCTGCGTGCCTTCCGGCAATTTGGGAAACTTGACGGCGGGAATATACGCCTCAAAAATGGGCGCGCCGATAGACTTGTTCATCGCGGCGTCGAATGACAACAAAACCTTTCCGGAGTACCTTGCCGGAGAAAATTATACGCCGCGTGATTCCATAGCGACAATTTCCAACGCTATGGACGTAGGCGCTCCTAGCAACTTTGAACGTCTAAGCTCGCATTGGAGCGCGGACGAACTTAGACGCATGATTTTGGGCGCTTCGATAAACGATGACGATACAAAAGCCGCGATAGAAACGGTCTACCGTCAGTACGATTACATTCTTGACCCGCACAGCGCGGTCGGATGGCAGGCTGTTACACGTCTCTGTGAAAAAGGGGTGTTGAAAGACGGTGGCGGCGCATACACGGTGCTGTCAACCGCCCACCCCGCGAAATTCGCCCACGTAGTAGAGCCGCTGACAGGGGCGGTAAAGCCGCCGCCTTGTCTGGAAGAAGCAATGAAAAAGACGGCTCATTCCATAACGATACCTGCGGAATACGGAGCGTTTAAGGCTGTTCTGCGCTGAGTGCCGGCGCCGGCTGACGACGGTTGATGGTTGATGCCGCTTGGCGACAGTTGACACGGCGCGGCACTGTTTGGCATCGTTTGGCGCGCTACTGTTGATAAAAATGCGATGAAAATTCTAGTTGACGCCGATTCCTGCCCTGCCGGAGCGCGCAGGGTCATACTGAAAGCCGCTGAAAAGCGGCGCATAAAGGCCGTATTCGCTGCAAACCGCCCCATTCCCGACATAAAAGGCGATTTTGTGGTAATGGCGCTCTGTTCCCCCAAAAGCGGCGCGGCGGATGATTACATTGTCGAGCTTGCCGAAGCCGGCGACCTTGCGATTACCCGTGACGTTCCGCTTGCGCTGCGTCTTACCGAAAAAACGGTCGCCGTGATTGACGACCGCGGGCGTGTTTTTACGCGGGACAACATACGCTCATACCTGTCTATCCGCAACTTTCAGGTGGATTTAGCGATGAACGGAGTGGATATTGTACGAACCGCGAATTACGGTAAAAAAGAGCTAAAACAATTTGCCGACAGTTTCGACAAACAACTCACCAAAGCCGCCCGCCAGCCCGCCAGTCCGCCAGCGGGTTTAAAAGCGCTCCGCGCCGGCGTACCGGAAGCCGCACCAACTCCGCGCTTTCGGGTCTGAAAATCGCGGTTGGCATACGCGGCTGTTTGCCCCCGCCAGCCAGCGGGTTTCCTGCCCTGCGTTTCTTAATCCGCGCAATTCGCGGACTATTTAATTTTCCAACAATTCGCGGGCTTTTTCATTCGCGTCCATTCGCGGACTCTAAAAGGGGGGCGCTGTTTCCGGCACGGGGGCGCAAACCGTCCCTGCCGTTACGCGCCCCCCTAGTTCCAGCCACGCTTGCTACGCAAGCGCGTCTTCCACTACCCCCCACCTGCCTGCCAGTCGCTTTCCTGTCTTGCCTTTACCGGAACAGTGGCGTTGACTTACGAAGGCGGCCAGCCGCGCTTTTAATAGCCCTAAATTTGCTTATCTTAAGTTTCTGGCGCAGGGTTGCGCCCCGCTTCAGCAAACCCCGGCAATATAAACAGGTGGTCATGGCGTTTGATTTGTAACAAGTTGTCTTTTACGGACATCTTCCAATGTCCGCGGGCCGCCGGGGCCAAAACATTGTTTACAAATATCAATATCCGTTCCGGGGATTTTTTTCAGATCTTCGAGCATGGAATTGACGTCGGATATTATATTTATAACGGCAAAAATTCTAATAGGCTTTTCTTTACCTTTTACCTCAATACTGCGCATTTCTTTTGTTATTAAATAATCGCCTACATATTTGTAGGTTTCTTCAGAAATTAAAATGTCAGTATCGAACAAATCGTTTGGACCTTCAATACGCGCCGCCAGATTTACCGCGTCGCCTATTACCGTATATTCCATGCGCTCATCGCTGCCTATTTGTCCCGCTATAACATCGCCGGTATTTATACCGCATCCAAGTTTTATAAGCGGTATATGACTACCCAATTTACGCATACGGTTTTGATTGAGGCATCGCAAAGCGGCGCGCATAGAAAGCGCGGTTTTTATACAGTTAAGCGCGTCTTTTTCAGGACTGCCGGCGGTTTCCGGCGTTCCCCACAATGCCATTATTATAACACCGCCCTGTGTAAGAAATTTATCAACGCATCCGCCGGTTGCCGTTATACATGGAACCATCAGGCGCAGATAATCATTTACAAAATCAACAACCGCGCCCGCGTCAAGGCCGTCCGAAGTCTCGCTGAAATCGCGAATCAGCGCAAAACATATAGTCGCTTTTTTATTCTCGCCGCTACGGGAAAGTTTGCCTTCTTTCGCAAGTTTTACTATCGCCTTGTTTGTGAATTTTTCAAAGTTTTCAAGACTATTGCCCATTCTGGTAAAATTCCGTGTTAATACGCCAAGTTCATCATTGCCGCCCGCTTTAAGTTGTAAATCATAATTTCCATTTTCTATTTTATCAACGGCGTTTGTAAGAGCGCGAAGAGGTTTGCTTATTGTTCGTGAAAATAAAATTATAAAAATGATTGATACCGCAAGAACGATTATGCTTAATACAATGTTGCGTATAGTTGTTTCCGTTATTCCGTCCAAAACTACGTTTGAACTTATTATCGTGATAAATACAGCGGAACCGGTATTCAAACGCCGAAACGCGGCCAAATATTCATCGCCGTTTTCATCGGTATATACATTTTGTATGCTTGAATTTGAATTATCAAGAATGTTTTTTATAAACGGGTTCCTACGGAAATTAACGCCGCCGCGCAGAATATCAATATCCGTGTGAAGCAGTACGTCGCCGTTCTCGTTCAAAAGATATGAAATATTCTTGCCGCTGTCCAGCAGCGTATTGAGCGTTTCGGATGTGAAAAATACTTCCGCCGGATACGGCGACGGTGTAACACGCATTACAATTACCGGCAGTCCAAAAAAAGGAGTCGCGTTACGAAGCAGCGCCTTATCGTCCGCCGCTGAAGCCGCCCAAGCGCGTGGTATATTGCCGTCCCCGCCGTTATCCTTAAAAAAAGTTTCGTTTATAAAATATTTACCGTCCAGCGATACCGCCGCTATCTGCGGATTCTGTTCAAAAAATAAATTTGCGATAGAATTCTCCGCCTCGTCCTGATTGTTTGAGTTATAGTTTGGGTTATATTTTAACGATTCGATATCATGAAATAACAATGCGGCGGCGGCGTTAACGCCACTCAGCCTTGTTTGAATCGCTTCGGCGGTACGCTGGTTAATGCTGAAATTATTGTCTTCCGCAGTCAATTTTACATCGGCGCTTACCAAAATAGAAACAAGCGCCGTGATAACTCCAAGCGACAGCACAAGGAGTGTGGTAACTAACGAAACCAATTTAACAGCTATAGGAAGACGCGCCTTCGCGGAGAATTTGACGGCCTTAGGGTCAACCGTCAAAGTATTCGCTGTGAGATTCGCCGCCTGAGTTTCCGTCCCCGAAAGCTTGGTTTTCGGAGATTCCTTCGCCCGCGGCAAGGCTTCCGGCGAAGATTCCGGCGGAAGCTCCGGCGGAGATTTAGACGCGGACTCCGGCGGAGGCTTCAATGCGGTTTTCACGGGAGTTTTCGCGACAACCATCGCGGGAGTTTCCGCTTTAATTTGATTTTTTAGGGTTTTATGCGGCTTAACACTTATGTGATCCGTGGTCCTAGTTATGGTATTACCGCCGCAAAATATCATAATGTCCAAGTCCTGTGAACCGGTATTTTGCGGCTGTTTTTTAGATTTTTTTTCAACGACGTTTCCGCCGGAACCGCTGTCAACTCTAACTAGAAATTCATCGCTATGCGGTTCTTTGAAAGGTTCGCCGGTTTTTGGAAGATTGTTTTTTGCCGCCTCGCCTTTAGCCTTAACAGCGGCTTCAGGCTTGACAATTTTCTGTTTAACAACATTTTGCCCGACGCCCCGCTGTTTAAGATCCCTTTGCCCGACAGGCTCTTGTATAGAAATATTCCGTCCGGCTAAGTCTATTTCATTAGTCTCGGATCTTGCGGCTTCAATTTTTGCTATAATACGCTTGTGGGTTTTGCGAACTTCATCAATGGGAATAGCGCCCGCAATATTCTCGCGCAAATACTCCGCCTTGTTGATAATTCGCTTATGCGTCCGGCGCACTTCATTGATGGGAATAGGCCCGTCATAAACCTGTGAGTTGCTGATTTTTACACCTGCCTTGCTAAATAGTATATCGTGACGGTAAAAAAACCTAGCCTTCGCGTTGTGCCATAATTTTTTAAGTTTAGCGCTAGGGCGTGCGTGCGCAAGTAAAAATATAAATAGAGTTGAGCCAAGCAAGGCTTGGCCAAGTTCCGCTTAAAAAAGACTTGGGCGACAACTAATCGGGTTGGCGGTCTAATAAACCGGTTGCTTATCGCGGTAATTCAAATTACAACTATTTTTTTAATTTGGGCGCATTCCCGGCGCTTCGCGCCGGAAACCGGGCTTTTCGGGGCTGCGCTGACGCTCCGGCCACGCCGCTGCGCGCCGTGTCTGCTCCGCACCCCTACAATCCCGTTGCGCGTCGCAAGCGCGGACGCGCTTGCTTAGTCAAAAACGCTTTAAGCGTTTTTGATTTTTCCGGGTTTGCGCGAAGCGTAAACTCAAGACTGTAGATGAAAGCGGTTTGCATTTTGCAAACCCGTTTGCGGAACGCAAACTCCAGTTGTATAGTGTAACAGCGCGTTGACATATTTTGACTTGCTTGCCGCCCAAGTCTTTCAAGCGGAACTTGGCCAAGCCAAGCATGGCGCCATGCTTGGCTTGCGGAAACTGAAGTTTCCGAACAACTCTATTGATTCTTGCGGCTAAAATCGTTACTCTGGCATTAAACTTCGGAATGTATTTTTACATTCCAAAAGGGAGATTTTTTTATGAAGAAATTTTTTTGTGTATTTGTTTCTTTTTTTGTTTTATTTGCGGCGCTTGGCTGCGCTTCAAGACCAACGTCCGCAATAAGCACGGGAAAGGTTGCCGAACTTCCCGATTTTATGGAGAAGGCGCCTGAGTCTGATACCGATATATACGGCATTGGAAGCGCTCGTCTGAACAATCAAGAGTTGGCGCGGCAGACTGCCGAATCCCGCGCCAGACGCGCCATAGCGGATAATTTGAGTATTCAGGTACAGGGAATGTTGACAGACTATTCCCGCGAAGCCGGTACTTTAAAAGATGTCTCAAGTTTGCAGCTTGTTGAAAATATTGGACGGCAAGTAACGGACGCGAAATTAACAGGCGTTAAAATAGTCAAACGTGAGCGCACGAAAGACGGCACATGGTGGGTTCTTGCGTCTTATCCAAAAAACTCGGCCAAAACCGAGCTTGCGGGCGTTATTGAAAACGAAGCGTCATTTTATACCGATTTCAAAGCGCAGGAAGCTCTTAAGATGCTGGACACCCAACTAAATAAGCCGCAGTCTGTTATTACCGTAGGTTCAGACTAGAGCGTTTTTTTACCAAAGCGTATCGCGCAATGGAGAGGAATGTCTTAAATAAACTCACGGAAGCGCCGTTGTCAGACTGTGAAAATGCGGCATCTTTCTTGCAGAGTGATTTTTGGGGTGAGTTTAAGGCGTCTTTTTCATGGCGCGTATACGCCTTCCATGCCGCTTGGATAAACTTCAAAGAGCAAACATCTCTTCTTGTGTTGTATAAGAAGCTGTTGCCCGGTATCGGCTTCGCGTACGTACCGTGGGGGCCGGAACTGCCGGAAGAATTTCCGGCTGACAGCAGAAACCGCGCTTTGCTTGAGACGGCGCGGGCAGTAAAACCATTTTTGCCGGCTGACACCGCGTTTATTCGTTTCGATCCGGCATGGTTCAGCGCTATGAACGATGCCCCGCCTTCAATTTTTAAGCCGTTTACCCGCGCCGCCGCCGATATTCAGCCGCCCGATACGGTAATACTTGACCTAGATCCGCCGCTTGATGCGATTTTAGCGCAAATGAAACCTAAATGGCGCTACAATATACGGCTTGGCGGTAGAAAGACCTGTGTGTCCAGGCCGGATGCGGAAGGTTTAGATGTATTTTATGCTCTTTTTAAGGAAACCGCGTTGCGGGACGGTATTGCGGTACATGAAAGCGCTTACTATAAACGGCTTTTTGATATAGCGGCGCTTAAAACCGGCATTGATATGCGCCTGTATCTTGCGGAAGCGGACGACAAACCTGTCGCGGGTATTATTACATTGTTTCGCGGGAAGACGGCGACTTACCTTTACGGGGCTTCGTCTAACGCTAACCGTAACCTTATGGCGGCTTACGCTTTGCAATGGCAGGCTATCCACGACGCGAAAGAAGCCGGCTGCGCCGTTTACGATTTGTTTGGCATACCGCCGGACGCATCCCCATCACACCCCATGGCCGGTTTATATCTTTTTAAGACCGGTTTTGGCGGCCGCATAATTCACCGCCCCGGGAGCTGGGATTATGCCTATAAACTAATTCCCGCAGCTGTTTTTTGTACGGCCGAAAAGTTTAGAAAAACATTCCGCGACGCTAAAAAGCGAAAATCCCGCCGTTCAAGGAAAGAGAAAGACGAAGCGCGGACTTCCTATTAACTGCTTTGAGTTTGCGTTCCGCAAACGGGTTTGCCTTTCGGCGCTGAAAGCGCCAGAAGGTAAAATCAACGCGCTGAAAGCGCTCTCCTTAAACAGCTTGAGTTTCAGGGCTTCTACATTTACTCTTTTCTTAGCCTTTTAGTGGGGATACATTGCCAAAAAATCATATAATTTTAGCCATACGGTGGGACTGATATGATTAAATGGGCTAAAAACAACCGGTCAAGTGGAGAAAATATTCGCTTTTTTAAGTAAATGCAGAAGCCCTGGCTTGAGTTTGCGCCCCGCGCAAACTCAGAAAAATCAAAAACGCTGAAAGCTAAGTTACTTGAGTTTGCGCTTCGCAAACTCCGCAAAATCAAAACCGCGCTTGCGCGCTGGCCCGCGCAACGGGATTGTAGGGGTGCCGCCGCGTAGCGGCGTGCAGACACGGCACCCCGTAGGGGCGGCGTGGCCGGAGCGATAGCGGAGCCCCGAAAAGCCCGGTTTCCGGCGCGGAGCGCCGGAAATGCGCCCAAATTAAAAAATACTCAAAAAACCCGCCAGCCCACCCGTCATCGGGGCCGCCGGCGGCTTCCCCGCACGGCGCAATGCCGCGCTTGACTTTTTGGGCAGCGCCGTATTAAATAATAGGCGTTATGGAGGTTTTATGAGTCATAAAATGTATTTGTTTTTGGCGGACGGTTTTGAAGAGGTTGAAGCCTTAACGCCCGCGGATTACTTACGCCGCGCCGGAATTGACGTAAAATTAGTTTCAATAAGCGGGAACAAGACTGTTACCGGCGCAAACAATATTCAAGTGTCCGCGGATATTTTGATAGGCGATGTGCCTCCGCTTAGTTCGGAGGACGGCATCATTTTGCCCGGAGGCGGACAGGGCGCTGTAAATCTTGCGGCCAGCACTAGTTTTGACGCTTTGTTAAAAAAGTCGATTGCCTCATCCGCGTTAATATGCGCGATATGCGCCGCCCCCGCCATCGTTCTCGCCTCGAAGGGGATACTGGACGGTCGTAAATGGACCTGCTACCCCGGTTTAGAAAAAGATGCCGGCAAGGCGAAAGAAACTTGGCTTGCCGATAGAGTTGTGGTTGACGGAAATATAATAAGCAGCCGCGCCCCCGGCACTGCCGCGGAATGGTCAATAAAAATCATAGAAAAACTTTTGGGAGCGAAGGCCGCGTCTAAGGTCGCGGGGGATGTTCTTTTGCCTGTTGTTTAAGAAGCAGGTCTATCTCCGCGCGCGTTTGGTCAGAGAAATATTGGCGGGTTTCACTGCCGTCCGGCCTGCCGCTCGTCTCTATAGCTTTGCCAAACGACACGCAGACCGGGCCGGGCTGTACCCAGCCGGTTTTTTCAAAGGCATCGTAAGTGCCGCTTATGGCTACCGGCACTATATCCGCCCCAGCCGCTGTCGCAAGCCGGAAAGAGCCGGTCTTGAACGGTAAAAGTCCCTGCCCGCGGCTCCGCGTTCCTTCCGGAAATATTGCCATGGAATGTCCGCTTTTTATTTTTTTTATCCCGTTGTTTATTGCGATAAGGGCTTTTCGCGGATTATTCCTGTCCATGAAAATCCCGCCCAACAGCATCAGCCACAGATTGATAAACGGTACGAATACTATTTCTTTTTTTGATATAAAACCTAAGGGGCGTCCCGCCGTAATAAGTAGCAGCAAAATATCAAGTATTCCTGAATGGTTGCAGACAAAACAAAGTCCGGTTTTTCCACGCGGCGGTATGTTTTTTTGACCGCTGACGAACAGTTTAAATCCTATGCCAAATACTATTATTTTTGAGGCGAATTTTACGATTTTGTATATAAGTTTGTTAGACATACGCCGCAGTCCAATCAGATTTGTAACAGACAGGACTATTACTATTGGTATAAATATTACTACCCCAAATCCTATGGCGCAAAAAGAATAAAGCGTTACAAAGAATCTTTTTATCATGATATTTCTCCCGCGGGATGTATATGCACCGGACTCACGGAAACTTTATTTTGTGTTATCGCGTCATAATCGGAGCCTGTTTCCCGCACGGTTTCCAGTTTCACATTTTTAAATGTAATTCTTGTCCAGCCTGAAGCCAGCGTTTCTTTGCTTATACTATCTGTATAAAATCGTTTAGACGGAAATGTAATAAGCGGTTCGTCCGGCAATTCTTTTATATTGGGTATATTTACATTTATGAAAGAGTCTTTTGTCCGGTATTTTACCAGTTGATTAATGTGCGCCGCGGCCCACGAGGCGGCTTCTCCCCAAAAGTACGGGGGGCTGCCGTCAAGTGAAAACGCTATTGACGGTATGTCGTGTAACGCTCCTTCACGCGCTATGGCGGCTGTGCCGGAAAATATAATGTCCGTTCCAAGATTGCATCCGGCGTTTATCCCGGAAATAATCATGTCCGTTTTAAAATTAACAGCCCCCGACAGAACGGCTAACACGCAGTCTACCGGTGTGCCGCCGCATATCCAAGTATCCGCGGCAATCTCTTTAATATCAATAAACCTGTTGGTAAATGATAGTGAATGTGACGCCCCCGATCTATCTCTGTCCGGCGCAATCATCAATACCCTGTGTCCCAATGCGCGTAAAGCGGACGTGATTCTTATAATCCCTTCGCACTGATAGCCGTCGTCGTTGCTTGTAAGAATATTCATAACTCCATTTTAGCACGATCATAATTCCCCCCGCCACCCCCCACCAGTGGCTTTAAAGTCCGCTACGCGCCCGCCAGCGGGTTTAAAGTCCGCTACGCGGTAGCATGCCCTGAGCTGGATTTACTCCGTGCTTTCAGTAAGAAAGGGGCGCTGGCATACGGGAAATACGCTTAATTTAATAATCAGAATTCGGGCGCATTTTTGCCTCCATTACGGCAGGCAAAAACCGGGCTTTTCGGGGCATGGCCGCTTCGCCCCTGCGGGGCGCCGCGTCTTTGCGCTGCGCGCAAACCCCTACAATCCCTTTCGCGGAAGACGGTTCCGCGCAAAATTGTCCCGTTCAAAAAACCGGCGCTTGGGCGAAATAAAGGCTGAAGCCGGCTGGAAATTGTAGAATGAAAAAGCGTTTCTATATTAGAGTTGTTCGGAAACTTCAGTTTTCGCAAGCCAAGCATGGCGGCCATGCTTGGCTTGGCCAAGTTCCGCTTAAAAAACGACTTGGGCGACAACCAATCAGGTTGGCGAACAAGTCCATTTATAAGGGACTGTGTTTTTATTCGCAGTGGTGGCTGTTCCCCCGCCCTTTAGGGCGGTTCGAGTTGGCAACGCCGACAAAACTGTGGTAGTAGACGGGTTTGCGCCGCAAAGCTTCACAGTTAAATAATTTCCTTACCCGATTGAACCTCGTAAAACAGTCAACGCTTACGAGATGTCTCGCCCTTTAGGGCGAGGCGGTTCATTCCGTCAGCTTTGCCCGCGCGCTCTATTGAACAAACCCGATAAAAATCACAAAATCATATGGATTATTTTTTATGGGCATGATATACTGTTTTAAAGGTTTAGCTGTTGATGAGCATATCTTAAAAAGTGAACATACTGGAATATTTTAAACGTTTTTTTAAAAAAGACGAACTCGAACGCAAAACTTACGAGGCGCTTGAAACCGATCAGCGGAAAATGATACGCGGAATCGTAGAATTTGGCGAAACCACTGTAAAGGAAGTCATGGTGCCGCGAGTAGATACGTTGTTGCTGCCGGCAGACCTCCCAAAGGACGAACTTCTTTCCCGCATAGCGGAAAGTGAACATTCGCGCTTTCCCGTTTACATAGATACAATTGATAATGTAATAGGTATAATTTATGTTAAAGACGTACTCAAAAAGCTGATAGAAGGCGAGGATTTCAGTGTAATGGACATACTCCGCAAACCGTTTTTTGTTCCGGAATCAAAGCATATAGATGAACTGCTACGGGAATTCCAGCGCCGCCGCGTTCATATAGCCGTTGTTGTAGACGAGTACGGAGGTGTTTCCGGAATCGTCTGCATGGAAAACATCCTAGAGGAAATAATCGGCGACATTCAAGACGAGTTTGACCACGAACGCGAAGAAATAATTCGCCTAAACAATAACTCGTGGCTATGCGATGCGCGTTTTAATTTGAAAGATCTTGCGGAAACGCTGGATGCCGAACTCCCTTCCGATGATTTTGATACACTCGGCGGCTTTGTTTTTGATATGTTTGGGCGCATACCGGTACGTTACGAAAAAATAAGCCACAAGAATTTAGATTTTATCGTACAGGAAATAGAAGGACGTAAAATCAACACAATAAAAATTATTCGCAGAGAAGGTCAGGAATGAACCGCCATGCCACAGGCCGCACGCTTTGCGCGGTAAACAGTTTACGCGCAAAGCGTGCGGGATATAATGGACTTGTTCGCCAACCCGGTTGCTTGTCGCCCAAGTCCTTGCAAAACGCGTGGCATTTTGCGTTTTCAAGCGGAAGTTGGCCAAGCAATGCTTGGCTTGCGGAAGCTTCAGTTTCCGAACAACTCTAATGAAAGCATGGCGGGGCATGGGCCTACACTGTGAATAAGGCTTTATAAGGCTTAGGGGCTAAATTATGAAAAAGAATTTCTTCTTGCTGCCGCTGATATTTGTAATACTTTCAGCGCCGGTTTTTGGACAGGGGACAGGCGGCGAAAGCGTAAGTAACGGAAGCGCAGGTAGTGAAAGCATAAACACGGAAATTGAAAGCAAAACGGAAAGTACAGGGGATAACGATACATTAGCGGAAAACATAGAAGAAGTACAGGAAAATCTGCAAGACGTAAGCGACATTATCGCGGGAACTTCAACGAAAACAGACTTTCATGTTTTTATAAGGGCGGGCATAGCGCTTGGCATAACGCTCTTGCAGATATTATTTATATGGCTTACATGGAAATTCGCCGGCTTAGCTATAATAAAAGTCAAAACATACGGCGAAAAACATTTTCATCCAATTAAATTCAAAAAAATAGTCTTGCTGGAAGTTGAACAAATGATCGGATTTTCCGATCAGATAATCAACATATTAAAATTAGTAGCATGTTTGTTTCAGCTTGTAATATCTATACCGCTTGTATTCCATCAATTTGAAGCAACCCGGAACTTCGCCGAAAAACTGTTTGGCTACATAGCAACCCCGCTGAAACAGTTTGTTATTGGATTAATAAATTATATACCCAATCTATTTGCGATAATAATTATATTTATAATCTCACGTTATATTCTACGCACCATAAAATTCTTTGCCAATCAAATTACGCGGAAAAAACTGGTTATTCCGGGCTTTTACCCTGAGTGGGCGGCGCCTACATTCAATATACTGCGTATACTGGTATACGCTTTTACAATAGCGTTTATATATCCGCATCTTCCAAACTCCGAATCGGATGTTTTTAAGGGCGTTTCGGTATTAGTTGGCGTAATATTTTCGCTGGGTTCAAGCTCTGTGGTAAGCAATTTAGTTGCGGGTATTGTTATGACATATATGCGCCCTTTCCGTGTAGGCGACCGCATCAAAATAAATGACATAACAGGTTTTGTCGTTGAACGCGGCCCTATGAATACGCGGGTACGCACTCATAAAAACGAATTTGTCTCATTTCCAAATCAAATGATATTAAATACAAGCGTTACAAATTATAATTCCTCAATCTCCGCAAACCTTGACGGTTATATTGTAAACGCCACTATTACTATGGGCTACAGTGTTCCTTGGAATGTAGTGCATGATATTCTTATTGCCGCCGCTCTAAAAACAAAGTTCGCGGAAAAAACGCCCGCGCCGTTTGTGAATCAGACAAAACTTGACGATTTTTACTGCTGGTATGAAATAAATTTTTATACAAAAAATGTAAGTATGCTGCCGGCAATATATTCCGATCTATATAAAAATATACAAGACGGTTTTTCTGCCGCTAATATAAGTATGTACGCGCCGCATTACGAGGTGCGGTTAAACGAATCTTAAATCGGATTTGCCTGCGCCTGTTTAATCTTTTTGTTGACAAGTACACGCAAGTTATAAAGGATTTAGCCCTATGAAAAATATTATAAACTGGAAATTGTTTTTTATTTTGCTCGTTTTATGCGTCATAGCGTCAATGCTTGTGATTCCCTATTCACTTGCGCTCAGCCCGAATAAAATTGAAATTACTCCGTTAATATTGCTACTATCGTTAGTACAAAATCTTGTTTTATTCGCGGTGGTAGTTTTTTGGGGCTTGTTCTTTTCAAAACGTGTCGAAATGGGAGCGCCGGTATTGCAGGGTTTTTTAGAAGGAAAAAATAAAACTAAAGAACTAAAATCCCTGTTAGCCCATTCAATTGGTTTGGGCGTCTTGACCGGCGTTTTAATTGTTTTAATCAGTATTCCTTTCAGTAAAACAACCCCCGAGTTGCAAGCTTTAGATACATCAATCCCCGCATGGAAATCTTTCCTTGCGTCATTTTACGGCGGAATTGCCGAAGAAATATTGCTAAGACTATTTCTGGTTTCTCTATTCGTGTGGATTACATTTAAAATAAAAAAATCCCAAGACGGGAAACCGTTAGTTTTTGGAATATGGTTGTCTATCGTATTGGCCGCCGTAATTTTTGGTTTAGGACATTTGCCGGCAACGGCGCGGATAACACCTTTAACCGTGGCGATCATTATCCGCGCTATTGTCCTAAACGGAATCGGAGGCGTTGTTTTCGGCTGGCTTTACTGGAAAAGAGGCTTAGAAGCCGCAATAATAGCCCATTTTTCAACCGATATTATACTGTATGTTATTGCGCCTTTTGTCGTATCATTTTTCTCATTTCAAATATGAAAAATATTTCTATGTTTACAAAACAGATAGCTTTTATACTGTCAGACGGAGTTTGCTTACGGCAAACTCCGTAAAACCAAACCGCTAACGATGAGGGCAACGCTCAAGCGCGCTACCCCCCCCCCCCCGCCTGACAACTACTCTAACGCCGGGGTTGGGGTATTTCGCCAGCGCGCCGGCCATCCGGCCCCATACCGCCGTGCCGTTCACCCTTGAAACGGTTGCCTTCACCAATAAGGATGTAATCCTTCCCGTTAAAAGTCAACTTTTCGGCGTGAAAAAAGCCGTACTCCTCAATATACGGAACGGTGTATACTCTGCCCGCCAGTGTAACCTGCGCCCCCTCTTTTAAGCCGTCAACAAAACCTAGAACCGGCTGAATACCGGATATAAAATATGTTTTTCCATTTGCCTTAAGCCCGATACGCCCGTTAAGCCACTCCAGCTTTCCGTTGAGAGTGATATCTTCTACACGATTACCATCGAATCTGGCCGAACGCTGCCTGACATTATCGCCCGGACCGCGTGTCCCGTCCTGTGTGAAAGCAAAACCTGTCGTTAAAGCCGAAATAGCAAGTAATAACGCGATTCTTTTCATAAAAACCCCTATTTTGATTGTATTTGATCAGCATAAGCTAATCATTTCCCGATAATCTTATCCGTGCGTAGCCTATTAGAGTTGTTCGGAAACCTTAAGTTTCTGCAAGCCAAGCATGGCTTGGCCAACTTCCGCTTAAAAGGCTTGGGCGGCAACCAATCAGGTTGGCGAACAAGTCCATTATACACACAAAAAAATCGGCCGGATTTCAATTTTTATATAAATTTGAAATCTAATAATTAAAACAAATACCAAGCCGGTGGTTACAAACGTACAATTTTAGAATGTGTAAGCACTTCAGCGCCTTTTTCTGTTAGCAAAATGTCGTTTTCAAAACGGCATCCGCCTTCAACCGGGTCATAAAGACCGGGCTCAATAGTAAATATCATGCCGGGTGAAAGTTTCCATTCATTGTCGGCTCGGGAACGAAGAAAGGGCGGCTCGTGCGGCTGTAAGCCTATACCGTGTCCTAAACCGTGCGGCATAGACAATCTGGATTTCTTGAAAAACGTATCAACGGATTGAGCGATATTTTTGCACAAAACTCCGTCTTTAACCTTAGATAAAGCAAGATGAAAAGCCTTTTCTACTAGGTCCAACCGTTCTTCCTGCGCCTTTGAAAGTTTCCCGCCGGCAAATGTCATTGTAACGTCGCTTGTATAACCATGAAGAACAATGCCAAAGTCCAGTATGGAAAGTCCGGTTCCCGCGAATGGCGCGGCGGTATACGAGGGAAAAGCGTGTATGCCAAAACTCCGCTCCGGACCGGCGGCAAGTGTGGTAAAGCCGGTTCCTTCACAATCCCGTTTTCGAGCCTCATATTCTATAAAAGCCGCCACATCCATCTCGGTTTTTAGCTGCCTGTCGCGTACATTTTGCTCTATCAAGTCGATTATTTGATTGGTAAGTTCCGAAAGCGTGCGGTAAATACGAATTTCTTCGTTATCTTTAATCATGCGAAGCTGTTCAACTTTTGATTTTACTCCGTCTCTGCGGCAAATTATGTCGTAACTTGATAATTTATCAACATATTGGAGAAAATCCGGATACGACGTGCGGGAAGGTATCTCGATTTTACCGTTTACCGGAATTTTAAAGCGCTCCGCGGAGCTTTCCAGCGCCTTTACCGGGTCAAGCGCGTAATCCATGAACGGTGTCATAAAATCACATGACGCGTAAAGTTTTGCGATATTTATGTCCCATGGAACAAGCAGCGCCTTTTTATCGGACGACAAAAAAAGCAGCGCATCCCCCGGATGTCCCGTAAGCCAGCGTATAGCAGTATCCCGCCGCTCCTCATTATCCTGAAACATCACTAAACTAAGCGATTCGGTTTCCATCCATTTGTAAATTTTTTCTCTGCGTTTAATATAACCCATGCGTTTCTCCTGACAATTAGCTCATTAATGCTATCATTGTATACCAGTAATAGTCAAATATGGCAATTACGATTTCAGATAGGGCGTTGGTTCCCCACGAAACCCGGTTTCCGGTTTATAGAGCAGCGATTCCGGTTTCGGGAAAATTCAAAGTTTTACATGGTTTCAACGGTTTATTAGCGGTATTTTTTCATTTTGGGCGCATTTTCACCTGCCATAGGCAGGCGAAAACCGCGCTTTTCGGGGCTCCGCGCTTTCGCGCTCCGGCCACGCCGCCCCTGCGGGGCGCCGTGTCTTGCTTCGCAACCCCTACAATCGCATTGCGCGTTGATAAAAGTCAAGCGGTTATTTTCAACATTTCATGCCTCTTTTCTTTTTCTAAAAAACACCGGTACTGCCTCATCTTCATCTCATGTTTTTCCGCCCGTAATGATATTCCTGTTTCTTCAGCATCTGAAAAATTTCCGCAACCACACGCCGCCTTAAACCTGTTCGCACAAGCCCGGCCCTTTTATGCCTCGTCAGCCGCTGATACCACCTGCGCAGCTTGAGACCACAGTCAGGAATATGATTGAGCAATTGTGTCAATAAGGTTGCCGAGAGTTTCCTCCCTTTTTTATTCGCAACGGGGTTTAATACCCCCGCCGCTTGCGGCGGTTCGAGTCAGGTTTGGCAAACAAAAAAATGGTAGTAAACCCCACAATTGATAAATTTCCTTACCCGATCGAACCT
>JAITDS010000256.1 GCA_031282435.1 Spirochaetaceae bacterium | reverse complement strand
AGCGCATATAAGTTTATAATTCCTTACAGGATAAAGAATTAGCCCATTGGGACTGTTTCATGCATGATTTTGTAATTCTTTATAGGATAATGAGATACGATTTTATATGCGCTCGCCCTGCCCTTTAGGGTGGTTAGAGTCGGCAACGCCAAATAAAAATGGTATTAGACCCCACAGTTAAATAATTTCCTTACAGAACGAACCTCGTCAAAACAGGCAACGCTTACGAGATACCTCGCCCTTTAGGGCGATGAGGTTCATTTTTACCCCGTACGCGAGGCTAAGATTGTCTTCGGTAAGAATATCCTGAGTCCTTCCAAAACACCATTTTTTGTCCGGCAGAAAAAGCAAGGTTTTATTTGCGGCAAGAAGCGCGTGGGTTGGTTCATGCGTTGTAAATAAAATGTTCATTTTCATGTTTTTCGCAAGTTCTTTAATCAATCTTAGCGCGATTTCCTGATTCTGTAGATCAAGGGCGCTTGCCGGTTCGTCCAGCAGTAAGAGACTGCTTTGCGTGGCAAGAGCGCGGGCTATAAGCACCATTTGACGCTGCCCGCCGGAAAGCGTGTTGAAAGGGCGGGACGCTAAGCCGGATATGTCCAGCCGCCGCATTGCGAGAGAGGCCGCTTCGTTATCCTTTTCGGAAGGCAGTGAAAAAAGAGAAATATGCCGGGCGCGTCCCATAAGCACAATGTCAAACGCGGTGTAAGAGAAGTGCGGGGTAAAAAACTGCGGGACATAGCCAAAACCACCGGAAAGCGTGATTTTTCCGGCAAGCGGCTCCAACACTCCGGCAATCGTATGAAGCAGCGACGTTTTCCCTCGCCCGTTTGAGCCGAGTACGGCTGTAATATCTCCGCCTTCACATCGAATGTTTAGCGGGTCAAAAAGCGCCTCCCCGTACCCGATTTCAAGGCAAGAAAGCTCTAGCTCTCCGGCGTTCATATATTCTCCGAGTGTCTATCCGAGCGTCTAATTAAAAGCAACGTGAAAAGCGGCGCTCCAAAAATGGCGGTAATGATTCCCGGCGGAATTTCCGCCGCTGTAAGCATACGGGCAATGTCGTCAACAATTATCATAAAGATTCCGCCAAGAACACACGCGGCGGGAAGTAGCCTGCGGTGATCCACTCCGGCAAGTATTCGCGCAAAATGAGGAATTACAAGGCCAACCCAGCCGATACTGCCGCTTACCGCCACCTGAGAGGCAACGCTCATCGCGCACATAATCAGTATCAGCCATTTGGCGCGTTTTAGATCTATGCCAAGCGTACGCGCGTCTTTGTCCCCCATAGAAATTACGTTTATCCGCCACCGCAGTCTAAGCATAATTATCGCGGCGCTTAGACCGGGGATTGCGAAAAATATCAGTTTACGCCAATCGGCGGTCGCAAAACTCCCCATGAGCCAGAATACTATGCCGGGCAGTTTTGTTTCCGTGTCGGCAAGGTACTGCATCAAACTTACCAGAGCGCTGAAAAAGCCGCTTAAAATGACCCCGGCCAACACTAAAATAAGATTGGATTCCTGTTTGAACGCCCGCGCCAGCGCGTATACAAGTAATAGCGCGATAAGTCCGAACCCAAATGCCGAAGCCATCATCAATAGGTACGCGGCGCTAAGCAGTATAGCCAATGTGCCGCCAAACGCGGCGCCGGATGTTACCCCGATTACGTGAGGGTCAACCAGCGGATTGTGAAAGACACCCTGCAACGCCGCGCCGGAGAGCGCAAGCAGCGCCCCCGCAAGAAGAGCGCTAAGAATTCGCGGCATACGAATAGTCCAGACAACCTGATAATGCATTGCCAGCACGACGGAAGGATTAATCAGTGTGTTAAATACCGTCGCGGGTGACAGCGGGTATTTTCCCAGTCCAAGCGACAAAAACGCCGCCGCCAGCAAAAAAAAGATAAGCAGCGGCAGCAACGGCGGCATATATTTAGAAGGCATTATTCGCCCTGATATGAAGTTCTGTAAAAACGCTCGTAATAATCGTTGGCTTCTTTTTGCATATCAATATCGGCAAAACGGCCGGGATACAGTTTTTTTGCTATCCAAAGTTCGCCTATCGCAAGCGCTTCAGGCTGCGGATAGCCCCATGCTTTCGCGTATTCCGGCATCAGATAGACACGGCCGTTTTTTACGGCGCTAACGGGCTGCCATGCCGGACTCGAATTTATTTCGGTTACTACATCGGGATAACGTTCCTGCACAAAAATCACGTCGGGATTCCACGCCAGAATTTGTTCCATAGAAACCTGTTTTACCCCTTCAATCGTGGTCGCCGCGACATTCATCGCGCCCGCATGTATCATCATCAGTCCGGTATATTTTCCCGACCCGTATGTATTAAGATTAGGATTCGCCATTTAAGTACGAACACGCTGTTCAGGACTAATATCTTTTATGCGGTCTTCAACGATTTTACGGTGGCTAAAGGCGTAATTTATCAAATCTTCCGCCTCTTTTTTTCTGTCCAGAACTTCGCCTATCAGCCTTATGCCGGTTTTAAGACCGTTATTGTAAGCCGTTTCCTCGTCTTCCATAGCGGGATTTATTTTTGCCCGCTCGCTTTCCTCGTCCTCACGCAGAGAAATTGCTATAACAGGAATTCCGGCCCTGTCAATCTATTCAATCATCTCAGGCGGCGCGTAATTTGTAACAAAAACCACCTGCGGTTGAATGGCAAGCAGGCTTTCTATATTTACTTCGCTCAAATCGCCCGGCATGGGCAGTGTTTCCAGACGCGGCGCAAGACGCGCGTAATTCGCTCCAAGCTGCCGTTTCCAACTCGAAAGTATCCCCGTTACCTTATCTACCGCGTCCAGTTGAACGATGATGTTCAAGGTCTGATGTTGCAGCACACCGGCGTTATTCACTTCCACAGGAACGCTGACCGTTCTTCCAAGTTGGTCGGTTACTACCCGCGTTTCCGCTTTTTGCTCTTTCTGAGCCGACCCACAAACGCAGTCCCCGCGCAAAACAACGCCAGCGCCGCCGCATAACACGCTACGGGCAGGCAAAAGATGCTTCGTTTTTTCATTTCTCCTCCAAAATGCTTTAATACGCCGGAAGCACTTCCCGGCTTAGCGACTTATATTATAAAGTAATTTGCTGTAAAAAACAACACGCCTGTCAGCCGCCCCCGTCAGCGGCCAGCCAGCGGGTTTAAAGGCGCTCCGCGCTAACATACCCGGAACCGTTCTAATTCCGCTTTTTCTTATTCCCGCTTGTTCGCCTGATTTGAATCCGGATGAATTGGTGGGGCTTCGCGTAAAACATCATACGGTAGGGAAGAAAATAATAGAGTTGTTCAAAAACTTCAGTTTTTGCAAGCCAAGCATGGCGGCCGTGCAAGGCTTGGCCAACAAGCGCTAAAAAACAGCAAAATGCGGAGCATTTTGCGAGTCGATAAGCAACCGGATTATTGAACAAGCCCAATAACCGGTTCTGACCAGTTCAGTAATATTATAGTACATTCTGTTTTACGCTCATTGTCGCGCAAAAAAGATATCATCATTAATATTTTTAAAAAACTATCTTTGCGATACGCTATGTATGTTTAGTAAGGAGGAAAGATGTGTCATGGGGGGAAAGCGCGGCGTAAAGCGACGACGGTAACAGATCTTGAATGGCCGGAGAACAAAGCGGCATGGCAGGATGCGAGAACGGCGTTAGAATCCTGAACCTTTCGGACTGTCAGGGGGAAGGGAACAGTGCAAACGGATCAATATTTATATATCGAACTGGGATTTCGGAGCGGAGGAGTTTTTAAAATATATCTGCGGACACTGACCGATAGAAAGGTAACTGCATTGGATGCCGGACATAGTGTTTGGGGAAGACGAATGCCGGGTAAGGAGTGGGAATGCGGCGGGGGTCAAGAAACCGAGAGCGGCGTGAGGTCTGTAGAAATGGTATTTATACAGCCATTCGTCAACGACTTCAGAAAGTTCCCTGACATTCATAGGCGCGTAGTTGTAATCAAGA
>JAITDS010000098.1 GCA_031282435.1 Spirochaetaceae bacterium | reverse complement strand
GGTTGGCGAAACCGCTGTTCACCGGGGCCTTAAATCCGCTGTCTTAAGGGGCTTGGCGGCGCGGCATTTTTTTTTCACGGATTTTAACCCCCCCCCCCCCCTCCTCGAATTCTAATAGTTCTGCCGTAAAGGATGTATTGAGTTATTATTTCAAATCGCAGCGCGCCCCATTTCATATATGCTCGCCCTGTCTCTGAAGGGGCTTGGCTTACACGGATTTTGCTAGTATAACTTAATTATAGTTGTCCGAAAGTTTCAAGTTTCCGCAGACAGGTTAACGGACAAATCCATTTGTTTTGAAAGAGGTACTCATAGATGAAGCATATTTCCATAAAAAAAATGTTCATGAAAGTGTCCGTTTTCATGGTAACGGGCATATTACTGGCCGCGTGCAGTTCAACGCCTGAAGTAACGCGGGTAGACAGACAGGCGGATTTAAGCGGCTATTGGAACGACAACGATGTTCAGCAGGTCTGCAACAGCCTAATACAAGGCTGTTTGGACTCAAATAATGTTGACAGGTTTATAAGCCTTTACGCTCAAAACCACGGAGGAGATAGTCCGGCGGCGATAGTTTTACCGTTCAGAAACGCCTCCAGCGAACATATCGATATGCAGATAGTCTCAAACAGCCTTCGCGCAAGTATTATCAACAGCGGAAAATTAGACTTTGTTGAAAGCGGAGCCGCCCGTCAAGCCATAAGGGACGAACGCGCCGACCAGAACAATAACAACGCAAGCGAAAGTACCGCGTCGGCGCTTGGACAAGAAACCGGCGCGGCGCTGGCGTTTACCGGAGAAGTCCGCTCAATCGTCGAAACTGCGGGCAACGTTTCAACAAGGACATACTATGTCAAAGCCACGTTGACAAACATAGAAACCAACAGAATCCTTTGGGAAGGTGAAGATACAATACGGAAAAACATAAAACGTCCATTGTTTAAACCATGATTAAGCCATGAAAAACGGTTTAATAGGTATCTTTCTTGTATATTTTTTAGCCTCCTGCGCCACAAACGAGCGTATATACAACGAAATTGATAAAGCAGCGCAAATTTCCGATTTCGAAAAGGGCGTTACTCTGATTGATGACGCCCAAAAAAGCAAACGTCCTATATATCCTCCAAAAAATGAGGTGTTGCTGTATTTGGACAGGGGGCTTTTAACCCATTACGCGGATATGTATCAAGATTCGACAAAGGATTTAGGAAACGCGGAAAGATTGATAGAGGACGCGCAGACAAAAAGCATCAGCGAAGGGGCGGCATCATATATATTAAACGACAATGTAAAAAGTTATGCCGGCGAAGATTATGAAAATATATATGTTAATGTTTTTAACGCGCTAAATTATTATCACCTTGGAAGTACCGATGACGCGCTTGTGGAAGTACGAAAGACAAATGAAAAACTTCGCGCGTTGTCCGGCGAATATGATAAAATAAATCAAGAGATGAAAAATAAATACAAGGACAATCTTTCCGGTGTAAAACTGCCCGAAAGCAAGCCGGTAAACTTTACAAATTCGGCGCTTGCGGATTATTTGGGAGCGCTTTTTTACCGTGCGGACGGCGCGTATGATGACGCTAGAATAAATCTGTTGCAGCTTAAAACCGCATTTTTAACCGCGCCCGGCGTTTATTACAATCCTATTCCGAAAGCTCTTGTTCTATCAGGCGAAGACGGCGGCGAAACAGCCGAAGAATTGCTGCTTCAGCGGAATCAAGCGCGTGTCAATATTGTATGTTTTACCGGACTTTCGCCGGTAAAAAAAGAAGAGGTAACCTCATTTGTTATGCCGTTTCAGTACGGTTTAGATATGGCCCACCTGCGCCTTCCCGTTCTCTCGCCGCGCAGCGATGTAATAACATCGATCAGAATGACAATGGACGGCGGCGAGATTGTGAACCTTGAACTGCTGGAAGACATCGGCAAGGCTGTGCAGGAAACGTACAAAGCAAAATACAACACCGTTTTTTTGAAGACTTTGATACGAACAATAGTTAAATACGCTTCCGTCTACGTGCTTGCCGAGTCGGCGGCGCAGGCAAGCGGCATTGAATCTGCCGGAACATTAACCGCGTTTGTGGCAAAGACTACATTTGACGCCACGGAAAGCGCCGATATTAGAATGGAACGCTACCTTCCCGCCAAGGCGTGGATAGGGGCGCTCAATCTGAATCCGGGCGAGCATACAATAACAATAGATTACTACTCAGGAACAAAAAAAATATACAGTGAAGACAAGAAAATCGAGGCCGCGGTGGAGCGGCTAAACCTAGTGGAGGGTGTATGTTTAAAATAAAAAAATTCAAACACGCTGTCTGCGCCATATTTATCTGCGGCGCGGCGCTGTCCGGCTGCGCAAGCGGGCCGGATACGCTGGATGCGGAAGCCTCCGCCGCCGCTCAACAGGCGTTAGACAATATGCAGAGCGGCGCGCCGTTGACGGGAGCCGTAAAATCATCAAAAAACGAGCCGGCGTGGGTTTCTTCCCCGTATTCAGTCTATGATAAGAACCTGTATGTAGCCGCCGTAGGGTCCGGCGACAACCGCGCATCGGCGGAACGCGCCGCGTTTGCCGCTTTGACCTCGGTATTCGGGCAGTCGATAGAGGCCGAATTCTCAAATCTTACAAATTATAGTGAAGCGGTACAAAACGGCTCGATTGTAGTATCAGAAAATAACGCGGTACGGGAAGCGGTAAAAACTTCGTCCATGATGGACAGCCTTGTGGGGGCGGAGATAGCCGGCGTATGGCAGGACGGCGGCGATAGACTGTGGTATGCGGCAGCCGTACTGGATAAAAAAAAGGCCGCGGGATTGTACGCCGGTTTAATAAGCGGCAATCTGCGAATTATAGACGATATTACAAATATACCGGAGGCGGAAGCCAATACCATTGAAGCATTTTCACGCTATCAGCTTGCGGCGGCTGTCGCGGACGCGAATGAGTTATACGGCAACCTTTTGTCCGTGCTTGGCGGCAGCGCGTCCGCCGGATTTGATGCCGGTAAAAT
>JAITDS010000061.1 GCA_031282435.1 Spirochaetaceae bacterium | reverse complement strand
GGTAATGTTTTGAACTTATTACTATATAATGAAGATATACCATCAGGGCGAGCGCATATAAAATCGTATCTCATTATCCTATAAAGAATTACGAAATCATGCATGAAACAGTCCCAATGGACTAATTCTTTATCCTGTAAGGAATTATAAACTTATATGCGCTCGCCCTGAATATACCATACTGGAAAGTTTACGAGGGAGAAGGTATGGTAACAGTGGTATTAAAATGCCCGTTTTGCGGAAGTTATGTTTGCTCCAATAATTCTAGGGCATTACCGTTTTGTTAAGGGGCTAAGGAGGCAAACTTCGGCGCTTAGCGGGGCGGGCGGCGGCTGAGGGGCAGTTCAAGGCCGGCGTTTTGTAAAAATGTTTCGTCCAGTAAGAGGCCCGGAACTTCGGAATCCGCGGCGATTCTGCCGCCGTTCAGGAATATGACGCGGTTTGCGATATCCAGCGCCATGTCAAGGTCGTGGGTGGCGATGATTTTTGTGCGGGGTATTTTTTTTAACAGGTTTATCAGCTTTTTTCTTGCCCGCGGGTCAAGAGAGGCAGTCGGTTCGTCCAGCAGTAGTATTTCCGGTTCCATTATCAGGACGGAAGCGAGCGCGGCGCGTTGTTTTTCGCCGCCGGAAAGTTTATAGGGGGCGCGTTCAGCGAGAGCCGCCGCGTCTACCGATTCGAGAGCCGCTATCGCGAGAGTTTTTGCTGTTTCGCAATCCATGTCTTTGTTCATCACGCCAAAAGCCACGTCCTCCCAAACGCTTGGCATGAATAGTTGATCCTCCGGCTCCTGAAAAACCAGAGCGCTTATTTTTTCTTTTTCCCCGTTCTTCCTCGTTACCCCGTCGATAATTACAGAACCGGAGGATGGTTTTACGCAGCCGGAGATAACTTGTAGTAATGTTGATTTACCGGAGCCGTTTGCGCCTGCTACGCAGATACATTCACCTTCCAAAACTGAAAAACTTATGTCATTTAACGATTTTATCGCGCCGTCATATACGCAAGATATATTTTGTAAAACTAATTTTTCCATATATAATTCATATATAATTAACGCAGATTATCGCCAGTGACGCAATAACGCATAACGCTAGAAAGGCGGTGTCGTAAAACTTCCATCTAAAAATATGCGTTACGGGAAAAGCCCCGTTAAATCCCCTCGAAATCATCGCTATGGATGTGCGGCGGGCGCGTAACACCGCCGCGGTTGTTGTGGCGGCGAATACCGCGGCAAAATTGCGCCACATATAAATCTCTCTGTTTTTTGGGGCGCGTAAACGCATTGATATTAGCGCGGTTGAAAGCCGTCCGCTCATCAAAAAAATATAGCGGTATGTCAATATAAAAAGCGATACTAGTTTTTCGGGTATTTTTAATTTTGTCATTGACGAGGCTAACGCGCTTATGCTCACGGGTACTATAAAACTCATGTATATTAGAGCGGCGGCGTTGATACGCAGGGTGTAAAGGACGGCGCCGCTTACGCTGAGGCCGAACAATACGGAAATCCAAACCGCCGCCAAAACTATGTTCACCGGTATCAAACGAAGCAATGTTATACGCGGTTCCCGCGACAACATTATTACGCAAACGCCTATTACGATTAACAGCGCCGCTAAATTCGCCGTATCCACCACCGTAATCAGCAGTATCACTGCCGAAATGAAACGGCAGCGTACGTCGATAGGGCGCAGTACGTCTTTTTTGTATTCAAGCCGGTCAAGATACATATTGCGGGAGGGTTTTTGACAGGAAACCGGCTATAAATGCGGATATAACGCCTTCTACCAGCGCGAGCGGAAGGTTGGCCGCAAACAGCATCGCGGCGGCGGCCAGCAGGTCGCCGTAAGAAAAAAAGAGGGCGGCGCATACTAGGACGGTTCCGGCTATGACTGCCACGAATCCCGCCATGAACGCGGGCAGTATCCGTTTTGCGGCTGAGACGTTTACCGGTATATTTTTTTCCGGGGCAGGGGAGGGCGGAATATTTTCCGGTATATTCGATGGGATATTCGATTGGGTATTCGAGCCGCGCCGCGAGCTAATGCGTAATAAAATCCGGTATACGCCGCTTCCGGTAAGCGCCGCTGTTCCCATTACCGCCGTGTTTACCCCCAGCGAAAGCAGTCCGCCGAACTGAAACAGCAGTCCTTGCAGCAGCAGCGCTATGAATAACGCCGGCACCGCGCTCCAGCCAAGCAGTATCCCCGCCAGACCGAGCAGGGTTAGATGTATGCTTGACGGGCCTACCGGTACGTGTACCAATGACGCGAGAAATAACGCCGCCGAAACCAGCGCGGTTTCGGGCAGTTTTTCTACCGCCGTCTTTTTAAGCCCAAACGCTAATCCGCCCACTGTCAACGCCCAGCCGGCTGCCAGTACGGGGGGCGATAGTACGCCTTCACTTATGTGCATCGCTGTCTCCAGAGAAGGCGGCTTGGGACGCGGAAGCGTCTTGTACACCGCCACCGCCGCTTTGACCGCCGCCTACGCCGTGTCCGCCGCTTTTGTCGGGTTTGCCGCCGTCCCTGCCGTTTTGCCAACTGAGCACCGCGCCGCGGATTATCAGACTCCACACCGTGAAAATGTTAGCCAGCAGGCTTAGTCCCAGCACGATAGCAACGGCTAACGGAACACGTTGCGAGGATGTTTTTTTATCCGTCTCCGTGTCCGCCGTGGCGTTTTCGTCACTCACCGTAACGTTTATCGTACCCTTATGCCCCATTCCGTCTTCCATGTCAATTCGCCATTCGCCCGTCTCGTCCGGTATAAAAGAAAAATACCCGTTGCGGTCCGTTATCGACACTAGGCTTTCTATATTTTTGTCGCGTGTGGACGGCGGATAAAGCTTGATTTTAGCAAAAGAAACCGGCTCGCTCGTACTGTACTTAAAGTATACCATACGGGCGCGTATATCTTCCGCGCTTATATCATAAACTTCAACGCCGTGTCCGAATACAAGCGCCGGAAACATAAGTCCTACCGTCATCGTAATGAATATTATTGAGGACGACAGACTTGTGTTTCCGCTGCTTTTAGTTATCATTTTACGTTAAATACCACGATTGCGGCTATGTTGTCTTCATCGGTGTCCGGATAGGATGACCGGCGGGTGTCGCTAGTCCTGATTATCCACAGGCCGTCGTGGTCTATTTTGAAACTTACTTCGCCTTTCGCGTCGGTTTTTGCTTTTTGCGCGTACGTATCGGGAGTTTTATAGTTGTAATAATCGTAGGTTGCGTCTACTTCCGCGCCGCTAAGAGCTTGTCCCTTGTATAAAACCTTGAATTTTGCCGTTGAAAACGCCCCCTTTTTTATCTTTGCCGGATTTGTTAAAGGGATTATTTCAAGGTCGTACCCTAGTGGAATGGAATAACTGGTATCATCCGCTTTGGGGTTAAGGTATAACTTTGAATATTTGGCAAAATATCGCGTCAGTGATATTGTTTTATCCGGCACGGCGGCGGAGACTTCCGCTTTTGTGCCGTCCGCGTAACCGCCGTCAGTAAAACGGCAGTAAAATCCGCCTTTACGGTTTCCCGCTATCACCACCGGAGCGTCGTCGGTAAGCGTGTAGCTTGTTTCGTACAAGAGTCTATCCCGGTTTTCCGTAAGCGGCAGTTCGCCGTTTACTTGTTTGCCGCTTTTATATACAAGAACTTCGTTCACTTCGACCGGTTCCAGTTCTTCGCCTACAGTAAAATAATGGGTGGACAGCGCGTCAATTTTTACCGTGTCCCCCTTTTTGTAATCTTTTACTTCGTCCGGCATTACATAAAATTCATGAGCCGCCGCCGCTCCAACAATCATCGCGCACAACGCGGGCGCAAAAAACAGAGTCTTTTTCATACTGGCCTCTACCTTATTAAGAGAAAATTAGCGGTCTTCTATACGGAAGACTGTTTTAGTGGGAGTTCATCTCCGTCTTAGGCGTTCCTTGTCAAGAAATACAGGCAGGTTCTACACCGCAGCTTCATGCTACAATTTCACTATAGCAGATCTGTCAAACGCTGTCAAGGGGTTTGTCCGTTCTCATAACAAATAGGACAGTTACGGGATGTGAATGTGTAAGCCCAGAGTAGAGGAAAATTCGGCGGGGGTCAAGAAACCGAGAGCGGCGTGAGGTCTGTAGAAATGGT
>JAITDS010000266.1 GCA_031282435.1 Spirochaetaceae bacterium | reverse complement strand
GGAAGGTGTTAAACCTTTAGCCTACAAGAGCGGTTTTTACGTTATTGAACAATCGGGGGACAGCATAAAAATAGACTCCCCTCCCGGCTTTATTCCCTACAAGTGGTAATTCTCTTAAATCATCACCCGTCACTCGTAAACCGCTTGCCACAAGCACTCAAACCGCCAAAAAATCAAGTAAAAGAAACCCGTTTTCTTAAACCAAAGTGTTATTTTGCCGCAAAAAAACAACGGATATGTTCACCCGCCCGGCCATTTGCAAATCATCGCTAAATGCGGCGTGTTTTTCAATTTTCAGCGGAAGCGGGAAACTTGAGGTTTTTGAGCGCTTCTCTACAAACACCCTTAAAAAAGACGAAAGCCGCCTAGTTTTTTTATGGTTTTTAAGCGTTACTGTATAAATGAATAAAAAAATAGTAGGGGCGGACATACTTTTAGGACTAACCGCCTGCATCTGGGGCTTTGCGTTTGTCGCTCAGCGGGTAAGCATGGATTACATAGGCCCGTTCACTTATAACAGCATCCGCTACTTGATAGGCGGGTTTTTACTGATACCATTGGCGGCGCTCTCCAGAAAAAAAAGCGGCGGCAATATTATTTGGGCTTCCATAGCTACGGGAAGCTGCCTTTTTGCCGGCGCAAGCCTGCAACAAATCGGTGTTTTTTGGACCAGCGCCGGTAACAGCGGCTTTTTAACAAGCATTTACGTTGTTCTTGTACCGGTTTTTGGAATCTTTTTAGGGAAAAAGACAGGACTGCAAACTTGGGTGGGCGCGGCGCTCGCGTTTTTCGGACTTTTCTTTGTCATAGGCGGCGTAAACCTTAACAATATCAACAGAGGCGACATATTAACAATAATAGGCGGCGTTTTTTGGGCTTTTCACGTACTTCTAATCGATTCGTTTGTAAAAAAAACAAACGCCGTACAACTAGCCTGCGGCCAATCCATAGTATGCGGCCTAATTTCATTAGCATTGGCGCGGGCCGATATTTTTGGACAAGCAGGCTTCACATTTGGTGAAGAACTAGGCTCGCCGGATTTCAACCCCGCTATGCTGCTTTCCGCCGCCGTCCCGATAATCTACGGCGGAGTGTTTTCGGTAGGCGCGGCGTACACACTGCAAATAATAGCCCAGCAATACGCCCCGCCGGCTCACGCCTCCGTGATACTCTGCATGGAAAGCGTATTTGCGGCATTAGGCGGTATGCTTTTACTGGCGGAAAGACCCGCGCCGCCTGTATTGTTTGGCTTTGCGCTTATGCTGTCGGGAACACTGGCCACACAGTGGGACGCCCTCGTAAAAACTCCCCTCCAAAACGGGCGCGGTGAACACCGCAGACGTTGATTTACGCGGCGGGACGGCGCGGGGCGGCAGAGCGGCAGTGTACCAGCGGGGCGAGGGGGCGGAGGCAGCGGGCATTAAACCCGCGAAACTACAAAAACTACGGAAAAAACGGAAACCACGGGAAACCCGTGCAAAATTATTTTATTATGGAAACTGAAAAAACAAGTTATTATTTTGAAACCTATGGCTGCCAGATGAATTTCGCTGAAAGCGACGCGCTTAAAATAACCCTCAACGACAGAGGATGGAGCGAAACAGACAACGTAGAAAACGCGCTGCTACTTGTAATAAACACCTGTTCTGTACGCGAAACGGCCGAGCGCAGAGTTTTTGGACGCCTCGCCCACTACACCGCGCTTAAGAAAGAACGCCGCCGCCGGCAAAATCCGTTATTTGTGCTGGTATGCGGATGCATGGCAAGCCGTTTAGGCGGCAAACTCATTAAAAACGGCGCCGATTTTGTAATGGAAACACAAAATAATTCGATTTTTACCGGCATCCTTGAAAAAATCGAAGCAATACGAAACGAAAGCCGTACACCGCAGTCAACATTGCAAACAATATTACAATCAAGCCCACACAAAACCCTATCCAACGAAACATTACACGATGAAGACCCCGATAAAACCTTATATAACAAAAACAGCCGCCATTTCAGCTTTGCCCCCATACATCATAAAGAAGGCAGCTTTCGCGCGTTTGTCCCCATAATGCACGGTTGCGACAATTTTTGCTCGTACTGCATCGTACCTTACACACGCGGCAGGGAAATTTGCCGCGACCCGGCGGAGATAGTCGCCGAAATAAAAACCCTTGCCGACCGCGGCGTACGCGAAATAACCCTGCTTGGACAAAACGTCAACTCTTATATAAACGGAAAAATTGATTTCCCCGCGCTTTTAGAAATTATCGCGCGGGAGACAGAAGGCACAACAATCAAACGGGCGCGCTTTCTGTCCAGCCATCCGAAAGACCTGTCTTTGCGGACAATTCAGGTAATGGCGAAACATCCCGTTTTTTGCAGACACCTGCACCTTTGCGTCCAACACGGTTCGAACCGCATACTATCCGCCATGAACCGCCGTTATACGAGGGAAAGCTTCATTGAACTGACCGCCGCCATTCGCGCCGCCATGCCGGAGATAACACTTTCCACCGACATCCTAGTGGGCTTCCCCGGCGAAACGGAGGAAGACTTTGAAGAAGCGCTGACCCTAATGGAACGCATACGCTTTTTGTACTCGTATATGTATCATTACAACCCGCGCGAAGGCACAGCCGCCTTCGATTTACCCGAGCGCGTCCCGCCGGAAATCAAAACGTCCCGCCTTAAACGTGTAATAGACCTGCAAATGCGGCACACCGCCGAACTACTGCAATCCCGCATAGGAGACAGCGAAAAGGCGCTTGTAGACGGCATCTCGCATAAAAACAGCAAAGAACTCGTGTGCCGCACGGAACACGACGAAATGATTGTCGCCGAAGGAGACACATCCCTCATTGGCACGATTGCCGCAATACAAATAGACGGCTTGTCCGGCAACACACTGCGGGGACATTTTATAAAAGACATATAAAAGTATAAACGGGGAATATATTTTCGATAATCAAAAATTCGGGCGGCCGCCAGCGGCTTTCCTGCCTTGCGTTCAGCAAGAAAAGGGCGTTGGCTAACGGAAAATATGCTTAATTTCGATAATCAAAATTCGGGCGCATTTCCAGCGCCTTCGGCGCTGGAAACCGGGCTATCCGCTCCAATTAAACAGGACGGCGTTCTACGCCGTCCTGTTTAATTCCGCTTCTATCCCT
>JAITDS010000237.1 GCA_031282435.1 Spirochaetaceae bacterium | reverse complement strand
AAGAAACAGGAATATCATTACGGGCGGGAGGCGGAAAAACATGAGATGAAGATGAGGCAGTACCGGAGTTTTTTAGAAAAACAAAAGAGGCATGAAATGTTGAAAATAACTGCTTGACTACAATGTCTGGAGTTTGCGCGGAGCGCAAACTCAGAAAGCTCAACGCGCTGAAAGCGCGTTGAGCCGCGCAAGCGATTGTAGGGGTTGCGAAGCAAGACACGCCGCCCCCTGCGGGGGCGCCGTGGCCGGAGCGCGAAAGCGCGTAGCCCCGAAAAGCGCGGTTTTCACCCGCCGCAGGCGCGCCTGCGGCGGGTGAAAATGCGCCCAAATTATGATTAACGAAATTAAGTGTATATCCCGGAAGTCAATGCCCCTTTTCGCTGGAAAGGGCAGTGCGGAAAACCCGATGGCGGACGGCTGGTCGCTGAATTTTCCTTGCGCCGGAATCGTTGTGCCTTGCGTCCGCTTATTCCGCCATATCATGAAAATAAGCAAGCGCCATCTCTAAAAGTTTTTCCGTTACGTTAAGCGCCGGGTCGTCTATGACCGCTTCCAAAAGGCGGCGCAGTATAAGTCCCATAAGCCTGCCGCTTGGAATACCGGCTTTTATCAACTCTTCGCCGTTTATGGCAAGATCTTTCAAAGAGAGTGCGCGGCCTTTGGCAAGCACGGAATCTATCCGGTATTGAAAATCCAGAGTTAAATTTAAAGGCGGCTCGGCGCCAAACATTCCAAACGAATCGGCCCGGCGCAGGTCAAACAAGGGTTGTATATTTTTCTCTCCAACACGACGCGCAAAACGGCGAACCGCGCTGTCGCTCCACGAATCTGTGTAATTGAACATATGTTCTTTTACAAGGTGTACGGTCTCGTCAATGTCCGCGTTTGAGTATCGAAGCCGCGTCATTATAGCGCGTGTCATATCTGCCGAAACAAACTCGTGGTTGTAGAACGTCCACACGCCCGCGTCGTCCGGTTTTGCCGTTTCCGGTTTGCCAATGTCGTGAAAAAGAGCCGCTAGTCTTACCGTATGTTTGTACTTTCTGCCCGCCGCGTAATCGCAGGCAAGCAGGCAGTGGGTCAGCACGTCAAAACGATGGAAGCCTTTCTGCTCAACGCCCCGGCAGCGTGTAAGTTCCGGCAGTATGAGCGGCAGAAGGCCGCATTTTTCCATGTATAGCAGGGCTGTGGAAGGTTTGCCGGACGCGACTATTTTGTCTAATTCAAGTCTGACCCGTTCAATGGAAACGGGGCTAATCATCAGCGGATTAGCCTGAATCGCGCGTAAAAGTTCCTCATCAATAGCGAAGTCAAGCTGCGAGGCAAAACGAAGCGCCCGCAAGGCGCGTAGGCCGTCCTCGTTTAGCCGGTCTTCCGCCCTGCCTACGCATCGTATAAAGCGCTTTTCTATATCCGTCCTGCCACAGTAAGGGTCAACGATGCGTCCGCCCGGCAATTCCGCGGCAATCGCGTTTATCGTGAAATCACGGCGCGAAAGGTCTTCCTCTATACTGGCGGCGTATTTAACGCTATCGGGGTGTCTGCCGTCCGAATAAGAGCCGTCGCTACGGTATGTGGTAACTTCGATGGAATGTTTTTTATGGCGGATGGTAACAGTGCCGTGCTTTATGCCTGTCGGAATCACCGCGGGAAACATACGCATAATCTCTTCCGGCGGCGCGTCGCTCGCAATATCCCAGTCGCTGTGCGGCGTTCCCCGCAGTATATCCCGCACCGCGCCGCCGACCAGGAAAGCCTGCCTGCCGCGCGCGTTAAAAACAGCGGCAATCTCCCGCAGTAGTGGAGAAACCGCTATCCTGTTTACTTTCGTTGCGCCGCGCATAGATAGCCGCCGCTATATATTTGCGACAGCGATTTCTTTTACTGTGTACGTTACCTTTTCGTTGTTAATCTCAAAACTAAACTTTTCGCCGCGCTGTTTGTTCATGAGCGAATTGCCAAACGGCGATAGATACGAAATTATTTTGTTCACCGGATCAGATTCCCAAGGTCCCATAATCGTGTAAACTTCATCTTTCCCGCTGGCTTCATTTGTAAGCGTAACAATAGTCCCAAACGAGACACGGGAAGTATTTACGGTGGAAGGATCAAAAAGCTGGGCGCGTTCTATTTCATTTTTTAGTTTTACAACGGTAGAGTTAAGGATTTCCTGCTTTTCTTTAGCCGCCTTGTATTCGGCGTTTTCGCGCAAGTCGCCCAAAGACAGGGCAAACGCTATTTCTTTAGAGTTTGCCGGAATATCTTCCGTCATAATACGTTCAAGCTGTTTTTGTTTTTCATCGTACTTTGCGACCGTAACAATAAGAGTGCGGCTAACCGTATCTTTTTCCACCGCGCCTAAAAATTTAAAGTCAGGGTATTTATTAAGGATACGGTTTTTAAGTTTAAGTTTATCCGCCGGGTCAAGGTCTTTTACATCTTCAATAAGCGTATAAACACGGACAATAGTTTCACGGCCCGCGCTTTCAATGTAATCTTCAAGCAAATTTTCTTTGAACAAAATGGAGTAAACCTGCTTGTTTATCTTTTTGTTATCCGAAGTGTCGCGGTGGTTGTCTATTTCGCGGTAAGTCAATTCAAGCAGGCGTATCAGCGTAATAATTATCTTTTCATCGCTCAAACCGGCTGCGGCAAATAACGGGTCTTCACGGTAATTGCGATAGAACCAAACGACAGCCTCGCGGTTTTCTTTGTAATTTTCAAAACATCCGCGTATCATGGCGACAATTTTATTTTCGCATCCGTCCTCTTTAAGCTCTTCAATAATAGAACCAATCAGCGCGTAAGGAAACAGTTTTATATAAATGTCCTGCCAGTCAGGTATAAAAAGTTTAATCTGGGCAAGAAAATCTCTTTTAGTTTTTTCATCTTTAAGACGCTGAAACAACTGCGATAAATTATCAATGCGCTCAAACATCGCTATAAAATTTAAATGAATAAGCGGCCCCAAAAAGTCAAAAGAACCCGCCAAGTCTTTTAACAGCAGATACGAAGTAACCGTATGTTCGTTTACAGGCATATTCGGCTTTAGGTATCCGGCAAAAAATGCGGTCATCTCATTAAAATGTTCGGAATCCGGTTCTATGTTTTTTATTTCATGAACATATTCCCTGATTAAAGAGAGCCTGTTAAAGAATTTTTTTTCGGCCTTGAATTCGTTATATAGTTTTTCTTCTTTGCTCAAAGAACGCTCACGAACCGTGTGTACGTTTATATTATCCGAGCTTACACCGAACAACGGATTGTCTTTAAGGATATTGTGCGCCTTTGTGCTCCACGACGCCCACTCTCCCAAAGAAAGCACGGAAGGAACAAGTTCCGACTTAATACGCTTAATATCGCAGAAATTATCATAACTTTTAATAATGGTTTTAAGCGTCCATTCCGGATCGTTTTTTATTTTTTCGTGAAGTTTTTCCTTGCTCATAGTCGCCTTCAAAACCCAAATATGTGTTTTTTCCAGCGTTTGCAGGGCGTCAACCGCCATCTTAAGCGACATACTATGCGCTCTCTTTTTTGAAAAATCTATAACAATATCATCGCCTTCTACTTTTGCGATTCGCCCCACTCCCCAAGTCCTGTGATATACAAAATTTCCTTTATCAAAAGCGATGTGTTTTTCAAAATCTAAAATAGCCTCATGCACGTTGCGCCAGTTCTGCGTAAGATTCGATATTCTAATATATTCTTCCAACTGGCTGTGACGCGCGTATTTCTGCTTAAAACATTCCGTAATTTCCTTGCGGGCGAAAGCGTCGCGCTCGTCATAATTCAATATCAGTTTAAGCACTACAATTGACGTGTTAATATCGCCGTGTTTTCTGCGCGAATTATATACATCGGTTAGTAAAGACACCGCCTTATCAGTGCTGATGTTTTTCGCGGCCTTGCTTTGAACAGAAAGAAAGAAATCCGTATCTTCAGGATGATACTCCAGCAGTTTAACCCATATTTCACGCACATTTGCAAACAACTGTTTGTTGATATAACGGTGCAGAGCTTTTTTGAAATAATCGGCGGCCTCTTCAATATCACCTTGTTTTTCGGCGTGTTCCGCAAGCATCTTGGCTATATCAGCCTCGTCAGTATCAATCTTTACAAGCCGCCTCCATGTGTCAAACATTTTTTCTTCTTCGTTATCATTTTTGTAACACTCGCCTAACGTACGCAACGCGAATTTAGATTCTCCGTATTCAAGAATGCGCTCACAAAGATATTTTACGATGTTCCATTTATGATTATCAACAAAAATCCCTACAAGACTTACAAGCGCGGCATCGTCTATCGTATGCTGGGAAAGCGCTATCATGCCGGAAAAATAAATAGCGATAATGCTGTTTTTTGAATGGCTCAAATGTTCATCACAGATGTTTTTTATATCGTTAAGCACACGCTCTTTTTTTGCTTTGTCAAGCACGGCGTCTAATTCCTTAAATCGATCGATAGAATAGTTATTAAGCATAGCCCGTGTGAACTTTTCTTCGTTCAACATATCTTGTACATTTTTAAGAAGCGTTTCTGACATTTTTAATCCTGCCTTTCCTTTTCTAACACATATACCGCTCAAAAACGACCGGCTTAATTATTTTTATTTTTAGTTTAATTTCGTCAATTAAAGCGCCGCCGTCATCTTTACCTTCGTAATGATCTATCAGCCTTAAATACTTGTTCAATAAAGACGGCGTTAAAAGATTTTCCTCTTTAGGACTGCCGCGCAGTTTGCTTTCTAAATCGAAAATCCGCTGTCTCAGTCTGCCAAGCTCGGCAATTTTAAGCTCTCGCTTTACCGTAAAAACACCGAGCAGCGCGCCGTAAACAGGTATCCATTCCAGCAATTCCGGGCCGGAATACCCCATATCCGCAACCCGCTTTACAAGCGAAAGGATAAGCCCTGACTCCATATCATCCAAATCGACACGCTGCGGATCCATAAAAAAAGCCTCGCGGAACAGCGCCTTAGCCGCTTTTGCTTCGCCCAACAGCGCATAAACATCCGCCAGCGCGGATATGGTCGCCGCGTCTTCCTGCTTAAACTGGGCGGCCTGCTTAAGATAGTTCAGCGCCTCTTCATAACTGCCCATACCCTTGTAGCAGCGGCCAATCTGCTCCAAAAGACCCGGATCGTGCCTCAAAACCCCGTCCGCAAGAGCTTCTTGATAGTTTTTCAGCGCAAGTCCGTACACAAAACGTTTAACCGCGTACTGACAAGTTTCATACGCGCTTCCAATGAGGTCAAGAAAGCTATAATAACTCTTCCATTGGGAAAGTAGAAAACTGCCTTTGCTGTAAGGGTCGCGGACACCGTCTGAATTGTTCAGATTCTTAATTCGCTCAAGCCACCAGTTAAGGCACTTTAACGCATAAAGCGCCTCTTGCTGCGTATAATCCACACGTAAAGCCTGTTCTAATTTTTCAAGAGCCTCTTCCGGTTTGGTCTCCTTCAATTTTTCGTAGGCTTCCTGGATGAGGCTTCGCGCTATACTTTCCGCATTTTCCATCGTTCCATGAAGCGTATTTCCCGCTTCCGCCCCCATTTTCATTATAGTTATTACGCTGTTTTTTACAAGGGGGCGGTTTGAAAAACGTGAAGCGGTTTTCGGGGCGCGTTCATTTAGGGTCTGTCAGTTTTTTTTGGAACGGGAAAACGGGACTTCGGGTAAAAATTCCCGCTATAATTCGGGCGGCGCGCGCGGTCTAAACTTTGGTCTTTTCTATATGTTCCAGCGCTTTTTCCATGGCGTGCGCGAGCTGGTCGCCACAGGATGTAGGTTTCGAGCCGCAGTTGATGCCTTTAAGGTTTTTTATTACATCAACCGCGGGCATACCCTCGCACAGCTTTGAAATAGCCTTCAAGTTCCCGTTGCAACCGCCCTCAAACTTAATAGAATGAACTTTGCCTTCGTTAATATCAAAAAAAATTTTGGAAGCGCAAGTTCCCGATGTGTTATATTCAAACATATTACCTCTCCTCCCCTCCTTTTAGAAACAATAAACTAAGAAAAGGCCGTCCCATGGTCAAAATCCGGCGCTATTTTTCCTGTTTTCATGGATAATGCCCAATCTTTCTTAACAAAAATACCCCACCCCCCTCAAACATTCAAGGCCGCCCGCCGCCGGCGGCAGGGCTTCTGCATTTACTTTCCAAAGAGAACAGTAAGCATGTAGTCCGGGTTCATAGCGGCGGTGAACCGTCTCTTTGGACCCGTCATCTTTCGTTTTTTCCCGGAAGGCCGCGGGT
>JAITDS010000235.1 GCA_031282435.1 Spirochaetaceae bacterium | reverse complement strand
TGTCCGCCGGTCTGGAAAAATATCTTTTTAAGATAAGCGCCGGCGCTTTATCCGCTTTAATTTCGTATCAGGCGGTATTTTCCGAAGGCCCTATTCTTGGGAGCCGCTTTGACCACGGTGTAGCAGGCTCCATCGTATTTTATCTAAGCAAACTGGCGATCCCCGCCATGGGATTAGGGCTTACATACAATGTCCCCGAACAGTACTTTCAATTCTCTTTTAGTATAGGAGTGGGTTTCTAACTTTTGACACCCGCACAGCAAACAAACTTTCGTTTGACCGGCTTGCAAGTCCCCTCAAAACACAAGATTTTGCGTTTTTAAACGCGTAAAGGTCGGAAATTTGGAGACTAATCTATAAACTTGTATAGGGTAAGTTTATTTTTACCGTTTATATTCCTGTACTTAACGTCGTCCATTATCTTTCGGGTAAGATAAATGCCAAGTCCCCCTATGTGGCGGTCTTCCGGCGGAATGCTGGTATCCGGCGGAGGAACTTCTAACGGATTGAACGGTACGCCCTCGTCCTCGTACTCCAATATAAGCGAATTACCTTTTTTAACAACACGGACTATAACGTCTCCGCCGGTTTTAGGGTAAGCGTACATCGCTATATTTACGAAAATTTCCTCGCTTGCCATCATAATCTGATTGTAAATCAAATCAGAGCAGGAATAACTTTGCAATATATTTTCCATCCAATTTGAAAGTATATCCAGACTGTCAACACTCGCCGGAACCGATATTGACGTTTCAAACTCATAGAGCATAATCTCATCCGCGGCGAAAGAAGAATCTTCCACCGTATCAGGAGTTTTCAATTCAAATATACTATTGTTAGACGGCACATCCTCCCTATTCCCAAGGTATGTTAAGGCAAGCGTGGTAATATCGTCCGACTGTTCCGCTCCGTTCATAAAAACCTCCAATTCATGCCTTATAGCGCGATCAAACTCTTCCGGCGGAAGATACCGGTATATATTTGCTTTTTCTAAAAAACGTTCATTCCCGAATTCATTCATATCCTTGTCAAAAGTTTCGTTCACCCCGTCCGTATAAAGATAAATCTTATCTCCCGCCTGAAGGTTTATTCCGCAAAGAGTATAGTTAGCCTTGTTGTATATACCGACCAGTATATTGGGTTTTAGATTCATAAATTTATACGGCCTGCCGGACAGAGAAATCAGCGGCGGAGTATGTCCGCCGTTTGCGTATGTCAGCCTGCCTGTTTTCAAATTAATTACGCAGACAAAGGCGGTAACAAACATACTATTGGGATTGTCGTCGCATAGTATTTTATTCACTATCGATAAAACAGTCGCCGGATCACAGCCGTTCATCAAATTCAATTTGAACAGGCCCTTAGCCATTACTGTAAACAGAGCCGCCGGTACGCCTTTACCGCTTACATCGGCTATCAAAAAGGCTAGTTTCGTTTGATCTTCATTCAAATAATAGAAATCATAAAAATCTCCTCCAACCTGTTTAGCCGGAACCATTTTAGCAAAAAGTTCAAAGTGTTTGTTGCGCGAAAATTTTGGAGAAATTTGCGGCAGAAGATTATTTTGAATTTCCGCCGCCAAATTTATTTCGCTATTCATCCGCTCTTTTTCACTGGTAATATTCTGGATACTATGTATCATCGTGTTGAACGTATTGGCAAGCCGGCCTATCTCGTCATCAGAATCTATAGACAAGGTATGATTTAAATCGCCGCCGCTGATAATTTCAGCCTCTTCATGAAGACGCAGAATGGGCGCGGTTAAACTGCGCGACAGCCGGCGGCCGATAAAAGCGGTTGCGCTGGCGGTAACGAGCATCACAAACGCAATCAGTATCAACATTATAAAAAAACCGTTGTCGATACGCGCAATATCGTTTTTAGTATACTCTAAAATATTCCCGCGCATCTGTTGAACAACCTCGTTTATTTCATTTGCGTCCAAAACCAGACCCATGCTTAAATCTATAGAGGATAACGGCTCAAAGGCGACATACACATAGTTGCCGCGCAAGTCTATCTTCATAAATCCGCTTTCCCTGTTCACCATGTGATCGCTAAGCTCGCGGACACCCTCAATTTCGTTGTTCAAATAACCGTCTCCCGTGAACAACGCGCTGTTGGCTAAAATTTCAGAGGCGGGATCCAGTACCAGTCGCCCGCTGTCATTCACTAGGAAAACATAGCCGGTTTCACCCAACTTTCCCGAATTTTCTATAATATTACGAACATTAGACAACAATGAGGCGCAGGCGGCGACTCCCTTAAAAACGGGTTCGGGACCGGATCTGTCGTAGAACGGCATTGCGCAAGAAATACTTTCGCCGCGCCCCGCCGCGTCAAGAAATATTTCCGTCCAGAACATATCACCGCGCTCTTTTGCGCCGACAAACCATGAGCGCTTTGTAACGTCAAAAGTATGGCTGTTTTGTGAAGTGGAAAATTTGTCCGCCACAATCATAAAACCCGAATCAGAACCTATATACGCCGCGGTCAAACCTAAATCCAGCGAAATATCCTGTTGCAAAATATCTGAAATGTTAGCGGCAAGACGCGCTTCATCCTGTATATCGCGGTAACGCACACCCGGAGCGCTAAGTATATGGGTAACGGTAGAACCTTCTTCCTCCGGCGGCAAATAATCTATATCCCGTGGCTTATAGAGGTCAGGGTTAGTATAAATATTCCCGGCAATCATGGCGGTCATCCGCGTTTGATTTCGGATATTCTTGAACGGTCCGTCTATCAGCGCCGCCTTGTCATTGGCAAGATTCATCAAATTCCATTTAATCTGCGATTCTATAGTCTGCTGGCTTTCCTGCATCGCCTCGTTAACAAGATTATTACTGAGTTCCAGCGTTGTTTTTCGTATCGCCAAAATACTCGCAATGCTTATAGCACTGAGCAAAAGCAACGCTCCAAGCGATATGGCAGTAACTACAATTAAAACTTTTCGTGCTATAGACATCTAAATTCCTGCTTTGCCGAATAACGCCCGAATGTAAGCAAATTTACCGCTAAATTCAGGCGTTACGATTATCCGCTCAAAGTCCACGCGAAGTCCGGGAGCGTAATACAGTATCATGTATTCGCCCGCAAATGTTAAAGGCTGTATTCCGGTAAACACAAAACCCGATTTTTCCAGATGGTAATACAGAGCGGGACAGGCGGGGTCATTCAAATTGACGAATATGTTAAGGCTTCCGCCGTCCCATTTTCCGCAATGCTCTAAAGCGCCGGCTATCTGTTTTTCCGCGTCCAGCCCGATATTCGTAAAAATCATTTCACAGTACTGTTGTTTTTCTTGAAATACAATCTCGCAACAAGAAAGCGGCGGACGCTCTTGCTCTACAACGGCTTTTTCACCAACAAGCGTAAAACGCGCGGAAAGTTCGTTGTAGACCTCTTCTATAAAAGCCGTATGCTGTAACGGCGCGTAAATATTTCCAGCATCTTTCTTGTCGTTAAGCAGACAACTAATAACCAAGCTACCTTTGTATGGAAGAGGCGTACCGGAAAGATGTTCGGCGTTATAATCAAAGCGGTGGTAGTTTAGAATTAATCCGGTGAAACTATGCCCCATAGAAAGACATATTCGCTGACTTGCGGTGTCCAGTGTCATGCAACGGGTATAAATGCTGGCGCTGTTTTCAAAGATGCCTTTTTCCACCAGGAACAAATACAGCAGTTTACCAAACGCAAACCCGCGGTATTCAGGTTTAACTATAAGCATATTCAGTTCTATCGCTCCTTTGAACTTTTTTATTCCGGTTGTTCCTGCCAAACAGTCATTTGAAAGCTCTATCAACGCAATTCTCATATTGCCGGATTTTATAGCGGCGCGGACAAAATCTATATTCGTCAGCATATCGCTCCAGTAACAGCCGCCGTGCTGTTTAATTATCAAATTAGTTATATTGGATGCATCGCCCTCCACGGCAAAACGCATATTTACTTCAAGCGTATCGCCCTGTTTATTGAAAACTTTCACGATTTAGGAGTTTCCAAATCAAAACCGGAGAGCATTACTTTTAAGGCGATGCCTTTTTTTTCTAAATCTTTGTATATTTGCATAAACGCCGCTATTGCCGTTTTAGATATATAGGTTACTTTTTCCACATAAAAGCATAATTCTTTAATATATGGTTTTTGCATAATCATCCCCGTTTCTTCATATAAAGTTTTAATATTCGTATCATCTATGCATCCAATTAATGAAACAACCGCTTTTTTATCTTGTATACTTACATTTACTGACGAAAAATCAAATAATTTATCCAGTTTTTCGTTTGATATTACCTGCTTTACGCGGTCGGAAAGATTTTGCAAAATCAGGCTGCCGCCTTTATCCAATATATAGTTATGTACGGTTGTTAAAGACCTATACCCATTGTTAGATATAAAGCTTAAATGAGCGCAGTCCAGATATATAGAAGCGTATTTTTCCGCCACCAGTTTTATCTCTTCCTCAAAATGACCGGCAGTTTCATCGGATAGTTTTCCTTCAAGCGACATCACCACTCTTGCCCGCGCCTCGCTTTTTTGAAGAACTACCAATTTTTCTTCCCTAACCAAAAGCTCCATTAAACCGGCCATTTCGAATATCGACTCTATCTGCGGATTTATGTTCTGTATAAAAAATTGTCCGCCGGAGTTTTTCATCCACTTTAAGCCTTGCAACATAACACGCAGCCCCAGACTGGAAATGTAGGTTGTCTTTGACAGGTCAATCACCAGCGTATTTATACCTTTATCGTTGCGTAGTATATTCCGTATCTTCTCTTCTAACTCAGGCGAGGACGTAGTGTCTAAACGCTGAGTCGGAAATAAAATAACTTTTGATCCTTGTTTTTCTTCATTAATAATTCCCATAAATCCGCCCATACCGAACAAAAGATAAGTATACTATAGGAGTACCGCGCCGCTTTGTCAATAATACGAATTGTATCAACAAAAATCTAACCGAAAAGAAGGCGTGTATCACCGTAAAAATCTAACCCAAACAGGCCCGTCCGATGAAAGGATCGGAGGCTATCATGGGATTAACGGTGAAAGAAAAACAAGCAGTTATTCGGGAAAGTTATCAGCGCTATCAGTCTTCCGGTAAAAATGAGAAGTCAAAAATCCTTGACCAACTCTGCCGGATTACCGGTCTCA
>JAITDS010000234.1 GCA_031282435.1 Spirochaetaceae bacterium | reverse complement strand
GATTTCAAATATGAAAAACATTTCCAAGTTTACAAACTTGAACTCAAAACCGCTGAAAGCGGTTTTGACTAAGCAAGCGCGTATGCGCTTGCGACGCGCAAGCGATTGTAGGGGTTGCGAAGCAAGACACGGCGCCCCCTGCGGGGGCGATGTGGCCGGAGCGCGAAAGCGCGTAGCCCCGAAAAGCGCGGTTTTCACCTGCGGCAGATGCCGCAGGTGAAAATGCGCCCGAATTAAAAAAAGAAACCATAGTAAAGACGGCTTACAGCCGCGTATGCCAAGCGCTTTTTTCGGACCCGAAGGCGCGGAGTGAAACCTGCTCAGGGTATGCTACCGCGTAGCGGACATTAATCCCGCTGGCGGGTGGCGGGCTGGCGGGGGGGGGGGGGGTGGCAGTATAGGGGGTAATGCAATTATACTGTGGATGATATGCGGGAACGCTCAATTTTTCAAAACATATCGCCGCTGGACCACAGATATTCAATATCAGAAAAAGAAGTATTTGACGCGGTAAGCGTCTGGCTTTCGGAAGAAGCCTCGATACACGCCTGTTTAAAAGCGGAAGCGGCGCTTGCGGCTGCCCACCTGCGCGAGCGCGGCAAACTCAACGAGACAACAAGACAACAACTAGAAGAAGCCGTAAACGCCGTTACACCGGAAGAGGTGTACGAGGAAGAAGAAAAAACACACCATAACATACGCGCCCTAGTCAACACGCTTAAAAAAAAGATAAACCCCGAACTAAGCCCGTTCATCCACCTAGGCGCCACAAGCGTTGACATACTGGATACAAGCCTTGCGTACCGGATGAAAGGCGTAACGGAAAACGTAACCCTGCCCGCCCTGTGCAAACTGGAACTGCGGCTCTGCGATTTGGCCGAACAAGAAGCCCAAACTCCGCAAGTAGGACGCACACACGGCCAGCACGCCGTTCCAATCACGCTAGGCTTTGCCATCGCGGAATACGTTTCGCGGCTTGGCAAATCGATACTGGAAATCCGCCGTCTCGCCGCGTTGCTAAAAGGCAAATTGGCCGGAGCCGTAGGCGCGTACAATGCCGTCAGCATGATAAGCCGTGACCCCGAAGAATTAGAACGCCGCTACCTGTCCGAACTTGACCTTGAACCGTCCGAACATTCAACCCAGCTTGTCGAGCCGGAATACCTGCTGCGCCTGTTGCTGGAAATGAACATAGCGTTTGGAATTATAGCGAACCTTGCCGATGACCTGCGCCACCTGCAACGCAGCGAAATTGCCGAACTGCGCGAAGGCTTTGCCGGAACACAAGTAGGCTCCTCGACAATGCCGCAAAAACGCAACCCTTGGAACAGCGAACACGTTAAAAGCCTATGGAAAGCCTTTATGCCGCGTGTAATGAGTTTTTACATGGATCAAATAAGCGAACACCAGCGCGACCTGTCAAACTCCGCCAGCCAACGCTTCATCGCGGACTATGTTTGCGGTTTTTGCATGGCGGTTTCCCGCATGAGCGGCGTGATAAAAAACATCAGCGTTGACAGGGAACGAATGTTGGCCAACCTAAACGGCGGGGCGGGCGGCGTTATGGCGGAACCCGCCTATATACTACTCGCCGAAAGCGGAGTAAATGACGCGCACGAAGTAATACGCCGCGTAACCCTAGCCGCCGAAAAAGAAAACCTGAGCTTTTCACAGGCGCTCCGGCGGGAAGATACGGTTTGGCGGCGCATTGGCGCTAAGATGCTGGAACTAGGAATAATTAATGATATTTCCGAAACGCTTTCTTTTTTTGAAAACCCCGCTCGCTATTGCGGATTGTCCGCGAAGAAAGCAATCAGCATCGCCCGAAAATACCGGGCGCTAATGTAGACAATTATGAGCTTGCTAGAAATTATTTTAATCGCCGCAGGCTTGGCGATGGATGCGTTTGCGGTATCAATAACACTCGGCATGAGCAGAAAAAAATTAAAACCGGTAGAAATAATAATACCCGGCCTTTACTTTGGATTTTTCCAGTTCCTGATGCCGCTTACCGGATATTTTGCCGGGACCTACTTTGTAAACAAGATTCAAAACCTTGACCATTGGATCGCGTTTATTTTACTAGGATTCATCGGCGGAAAAATGATAAAAGACAGCTTTTCTGCGGAAAAACCCGAAGATACGGATAAAAACCCCTTTTCTTTTGTAAATATGCTGATATTGGCCATAGCGACAAGCATAGACGCGCTTGCGGCAGGCGTAACATTTGCTTTTTTTGAAGTGAACATATACAGGGCGGCGGTAATAACCGGACTAATAACATTCTTTATATCAATGGCCGGAACTGCAAGCGGCGGCGTATTTGGCGCAAAATTAAAATCAAAAGCGGAGTTTATCGGCGGCGTAATTCTTGTTATAATTGGAATAAAGATATTAGTTGAAGATATGCTCTTTTAAATGAACCACCTCGCGGCAAGCGCGCCTAAGGTCGAAGACCGGCGTTTGCGGCGAGGTATCTTGTAGGCATTGAAATTATTTACGAGGTTCGATCGGGTAAGGGAATTATTTAACTGTGGAGGTTTGCGGCGCAAACCCGTCTAATACCATTTTTTATTTGGCGTTACCAGCTCGAACCGCCCTAAAGGGCGGGGTATTAGACCCCGTTGCGAATGAACCACCTCGCGGCAAGCCGCGAGGTATCTTGTAGGCGTTGAAATTATTTACGTGGTTCGTTCTGTAAGGAAATTATTTAACTGTGGGGGTCTAATACCATTTTTTATTTGGCGTTACCAGCTCGAACCGCCCTAAAGGGCGGGGTATTAGACCCCGTTGCGAATAAAAACCGGCGGACGATTTGGTAGACAACGCCCTTTTCAAACCCAACGCAAGACGGGAAGCCTACTGGCTAGGGGTGGCGGGGGCTAACAGCCGCGTATGCCAAACGCCCTTTTCAAAGTGAAGGCGGGGCAGGAACCCCGCGGGCGGGCTGGCGGGGGGGTGGCGGAATACCGCCTAAGCCCGCTTGCGGGCGGCGCGGTATGAAGCCAGGGGGGCGCATAACGGCAGGGACAGTTTGCGCCGCCATGCCGGAAACAGCGCCCCCCTTCAAAAATTTTGTACGCTTTCCCGTAAGTTGCGGCCTCTTTTGTTGTAAAGGGCAACGGAGGAAACCCGCTGGCAGGCTGACGGGGGCGGACAGCCGCGTATGCCAAACGCCCTTTTCAAAGTGAAGGCGGGGCAGGAAACCCGCTGGCGGGCTGGCGGGGAGGAGGTAAGATATATTTTATATGAAAGAGAGATTGATGATACTTGGCGCGGGTATTATGCAGGGACCAGCCATAAGGACAGCCCGCGGGATGAACTTGGAGACCGTTGTGGTAGACGGCAACAAGGACGCGCCATGCGCCGGAGAAGCGGATATATTTGAGCAAATAGACCTTAAAGACAAGGACAGAATCGCTGAATTGGCGCTGAAACTAAAGAAAGAAGGGCTTTCCGGCATTATGACGGCGGGAACGGACTTTTCCGCGACGGTTGCTTGGGCTGCGGAGAAAGCGGGACTGCCCGGCATACCCTACGAAGCGGCCTTGAACGCCTCAGATAAAGGCAGGATGCGGCGATGCTTTAAGAAAGCCGGAATACCATCACCTGATTTTCTTGTTATAGACCAAATAGAACGGACAAAAGCGCCCGAATTACCGTTTTCCTACCCCGTTGTAATAAAACCCGTTGACAACATGGGAGGTAGAGGCTGCAAACGCGCAAATAATGAAACGGAACTCCGCGTTGCGGTATCCGAAGCGCTAAAATTCTCCCGTTCCGGACGGGCTATAGTGGAAGAATACATGGACGGCCCCGAATATTCGGTGGATGCCATTGTATACGACGGAAAAATTACAATCTGCGGACTTGCGGACAGACACATATACTTCCCGCCATACTTTATCGAGATGGGACACACAATGCCGGCGGAATTAAACGGTGAAACAGCGGACATTCTATTAGAAACATTCAAGAACGGAGTACGAAGCTTGGGACTGACACTCGGCGCGGCGAAAGGCGATATAAAACTTACGTCCAAAGGCCCGATGATAGGCGAGATAGCGGCGAGACTTTCCGGCGGGTATATGTCGGGCTGGACATACCCGTACTCATCCGGAGCGGACCCCGCGAAAGCCGCGATACTGGCGGCATTGGGCCGCTTAGACCCCCAAAATCCGCAAGGATTACAGCGCAAATGGAACATGGTTTCGGCGGAACGAGCGTTTATTTCTATACCCGGTACGGTAAGAGCGATAAAAATCATGAAATCTGCCGAAAATAACAAATACGTGAAAAATATTTTTTTTCGCGCCCGTGAAGGGGAGCGAGTTTATTTTCCCGAAAACAATGTCTCTAAATGCGGAAATGTAATAAGCGCCGCTCCATGCCGCGAAGAAGCCGTAAAAGCCGCGGAAGACTTTGTGCGCGGAATACTTATACGCCTCACACCCCGCGACGCGGGTACAGACAACTTTCTGTATACGGATACCGCGCCTGAAAATTCACCTGAAACAAGATGGCCGCCCGGCGCGTTTGACACGACGATGAGCGGAACTTTTGGAAATGAAATACGGGGGGCGCTGAAAAAACTGCCTTCAAGAAAACCTAATCCGCAAAAGGCGGGGATAGTTCCGTTTCCGGAGATGCTTGAAAGCGGAGCGGTAGACTACGTTGGGCGCGGCGTTACGGAAAGCCTTGACGCGGTACGGACGCTTACCGGTTTGGAACTGCCGTTGGATCGTGAAGGGACGCTTGGCAGAGAGTTTTGGGCGGCGTTGATACGAGGCGGGTATCAAGGCGCGGCGTATCTGCTGGACAACTTGGAATGAAAAAAAATTACACTGCGGCAGTGCTGACATTTCTGCTGTCCCTCAACATAAACGCGCAGACCGCCTTATCCGTCCAGCCCGCAGCGCCGTCTTCTAACGCCGCTACTGACACCTCTAAGGCGCTTACGTTAAACGAGACTATGGATATGCTTGACGGGGAACTTTTATGGGACCCGTTGTTTCAATCCGGTATAATTACAACTAATGACCACAAAGTTGTTTTTCAGACCGGGAACGCGGGAGAGAGCGCCCCAATATTATACGACAATAAGACGCTGCTTACCCTGCCTTCACCTTACACGGAGAACGGTCAGCTTAGGTTTCCGCAAGCCTTTGTAAGCTCGCTTATGGGAAGTATAGAAGAATCGCTGCAACGTGAGGTGTCGCGTTTCAGTATCGCGGCTATTGTTATAGATCCGGGGCATGGCGGCAAGGACGGCGGCGCGGCAAGTACGCTTACGCTAAACGGCAAGAAAGTAAAGGTAGTCGAGAAAGATATTACGCTAAAAGTTTCAAAAGAGCTGTACGAGATGCTGCGTAAGAAATTTCCCGCCAAGCAGATAATGCTTACCCGTACCGGCGACACCTACCCGTCGCTCGAAGACCGTGTAAATAAGGCTCATGCTATCCCGCTAAAGGAGAACGAGGCGGTTATTTTTATATCGGTTCACGCAAACGCCAGTTTTAATAAAAAGGCCAGCGGTTACGAGGTATGGTATTTGAGTCCGGAATACCGCCGGGACGTGATTGACCCTAAAGCGAAGGCCGGCATGGAAGAAATCGCGCTTATATACAACGATATGCTAGAGGAACAGTTTACTACGGAAAGCGTTTTGATGGCGCAGTCCATATTGAGGAATTTCAACGAGGAGTTTGGGAAAGCTCTGCCTTCGCGCGGCATAAAGGCTGAAGAGTGGTTTGTGGTTCGCAAAGCGCGTATGCCTTCCGTCCTTGTGGAGTTGGGTTTTGTAAGCAACGAAAACGACGCGGCTCTTATGACCAGCGGTTCAGGGCAAAAACGTTTTGCGGACGCTATTTACAAGGGTGTTTTAGAATTTGTAGAAAACTTTGAAAAATCGGGCGGTTTTACCGAAGTAGCGAACCGTTGATACGCGATTTCGCCGCCGCCGTGCTGACAGGAAGGCGACATTGCATTGTTTTACATGGTTTCGACTGTGTATTAGCGGCATTTTTTCATTTTAGGCGCATTTTTACCTGCCGTAGGCAGGCAAAAACCGCGCTTTTCGGGGCTACGCGCTTTCGCGCTCCGGCCACGCCGCCCCCGTAGGGGGCGTCGTGTCTTGCTTCGCAACCCCTACAATCGCTTGCGCGGCATAAAACACAGCCCCTTGTAAAAACCGGTATGTTTTTCATATTTGAAACCGGAATTGCTACCGCAAGCCAAGCACGGCTTGGCCGACTTCCGCTTGGAAACGCAAAATGCCCCCGCGTTTTGCAAGAACTTGCAAGCTGACAGGTTAGCCGATAAGCAACCATGTTAGAGAACAAGTCTATTATTTAAAATGTCAAAAGAATTAAAAAGTGGGAGATTGTTCAACCAATGCCCATAACTGCCTGGTCGGGTTATCCTGACGAGGCATAAGAATAATGTTTGAATCGGTATCGTCTGAGGATGTTGTAATATAAAACTGAGTTCCGCTTAATCTGATTAGATATGTATCGTTACCTTGACTTATAAATTCCCAATATTGAGACTTATCGTTATCGGCTAAGGGCTGCTGCCATAAAGTAACGCCTGCTTTTACCGCGGATGACGCTTGAAATGTTTTTCCGGTAAACAAATTTTCTAATTGGTATGTTGTCCCGTCTATATGTTTGAAATTCCAAGTCATGCATTTCCATTCCTGATGGGGATAAAGTATTATTTTATTGCCATCGGCAGTGCCTGCTCTGTAGGGTCTAACGTCTTTTCCTGTCTGCGGATTTCTTAGCGCAAAAGTTCCGGAAATGACCGATTGACTGTAAACATTTGTCCCAAATATTACGAGTCCCGCAAAAACTACAACAAATGAAAAAATCTTTTTCATAATGCCGCCTCCTAAAAATGATATAATTGCGCGGAAAGTTCAAGTTTCCGCAAACCGTGAAATGGCAGCAGACGGGATTGCGCCGCAAGCCCGTATTGGACAAATTTACTTATAGAACAAAACTCGTAAATTATGTGTCGTTTACAAGATACCCCGCCGCTGAATACGCGCTCTGCGGGAAATTCATTCACGCCGGTTCATTTATAATATAGTATTATTCCCCGCCTGCCAAGATAGTTTATCAGTTCTGTTCACAATAGAGTTGTTCGGAAACTTCAGTTTTCGCAAGCCATGCATGGCGTCCATGTTTGGCTTGGAAATGTGAAGTTATAAACGTGTTTTCCTCACGTTTCGTTTTAATTTCATAATCCTTTGATAACCCGCGATTCGCCTGACTAAAAGCGCGTTCAGCTCCCCGTCGCAACGGAAGATGCCCCCCGCTATGGTTTGAGGCAATGAGTTGTATTGAGGTTTCAGGACGGACTTGATATATTGTTTCATACATTATGAAAAAAAGCGCCATGTTTCTATTGTGGGTTGGAGCGGCGATTTCTGTTTCGGAAATATTTACCGGCGGACTTCTTGCTCCTTTGGGACTAATACGCGGGATTGCCGTAATATTGGGCGGACATTTAATCGGGACGCTGTTTTTGGCCGGAGGCGCGTATATTTCATACCGCCGCAAATGCAGCGCGATGGATGCCGTAGGTTTTTCATTTGGGAAAACCGGCGGAAAGCTTGTCGCTTTATGTAATTTAATACAGCTTACCGGATGGATTATAATTCTGGTTGTGCAGGCGGGAAGCGCGATTATCAGCGTATTTCCCAATCTGCCATTCCGGGGCGCGGCTCTGACTCTTTCTATATTACAAATAGTGTGGGCGTTAATTTTTGGTAGTCCGGCAAGCCGCATAAATAACACGGCGGTTGTTCTTTTAACAGGGCTTTGTGTTTTATTTTTTATTGAATCTTCCGGTTATTCCGCGCCGCCTGTTACAACAAGTATGAGTTTAATGCTGGGGATAGAATTATCTATTGCCATGCCTGTTTCGTGGTTGCCGGTGGTTGGAGACTATTCCTGTAAAGCCGGTACAAAAGGTTGCGCCGTATTAGCGCCTTTCTTGGGTTATTTTTTAGGAAGCTGCTTTATGTATATAATCGGCCTTTATATAGCCGTTTCAAGCGGTAAGGATATATTCAGCTTTATAGCGTCCGGCAAATTCAAGTATGCCGCCTGCGCCATAGTTTTGCTTTCAACAATGACTACTAATTTTGTCGCTCTTTATTCCGCGGCGGTTTCTTCAAGACAATGGATAAATAGCAAACATATTCAAACGCCGGTTTTAATAATTGGAACAATAACTTTGTTTATTTCCGTTTTTTTCCCAATCAACCGGTTCGCGTTAATTCTTGAAAAATTTCTTAGCGCTATTACAATGGTGTTTGTTCCGGTTTTTATGCTTGTATTTCTTGAATACTTTACAAAGAAATCACGCTGCGTAAAACAAATAAATATAAAACTTTTAATAATTGTAATTATCTGTATGTCCGCTAACTGGATATTTAATAAATACTCCGTTTTTATTCCTACGATTATTACCATAGTATTGGCAGCATTGCTGTTTGTAATTCAAAATATATTTTTCAAAAAAAACCGGGCGGCTGCGGGCGGAGCCAGTGTATGATGTTTCTAAAAACCACCGGTATCTAAGCAATCTGAGAAAAGTTACCGGGCTTGTTAAACTACAGACGGAGTTTGCGCCGCGCGCAAACTCCGTAAAGTCAAAACCGCTAAAGCGGTTTTGACTAGGCAAGCGCGTATGCGCTTGCGCCGCGCAACGCGATTGAAGCGGTATGAAAACGCATGAGCGTTTTCATAAGAGCGGAAAGCGCGGTTTTTGCCTGCCGCAGACGTGTCTGCGGCAGGCAAAAATGCGCCCGACAATGAAAAAGATTTCTCTAAATACGCCGTTAAAGCTTGAATATTTCCGAAACCGGAAGAGTTGACATGGCCTATTGACTCCGCCTCTCAAATTTGTTAATAATTTTTAATTATGCCCCTTATTCGTAAACCGCGTAAATGTTTTTCCAGCCTGCAAAAGATGCCGCCGGTAATTTTTTGGACTGTTTTTACAGCTGCCATTTGCTTTTTTATCATCAGCGTTTCTGTTGAAAACGCCGAAGCGCAGTCGCTCGCGCAAGAACAGACTGTGCCTCAGTATAAATCATTAATTCAGACGGTTTTTGATTTTATCCAGCAAAATTATGTAGAGGAAGTCGATCCAAAAGCCTTGTATGAGGGAGCTATGAGCGGGATGTTCAACGCTCTTGGAGATCCGTATTCCGCCTTCCTAAAAGAGAAGGATATGACGGATTTGGATCAAAATGTCATAAAAGGTAACTACGGCGGTATAGGTTTGTATATCTCAAAGCCTTCCACCTATGTCGAGATTGCCTCGCCTATAGATGACAGCCCGGGATGGAAAGCCGGTTTACAACCCGGAGACCTAATCATTAAAATAGGAGAGGAAAGCACTGCCGATTTAACGCTTGACGAGGTTCTTGCCCGGCTTAAAGGGCCTGCCGGCGACAAAGTGTTTTTGACAATACGGCGCGGCGACAACCTTGAATTTCCGGTAACTCTTACACGGGCAATAATCGAAGTCCCGACAGTTAAGCAGGCGATGATTGGGGATATAGGGTATCTGCGGCTCATCAGTTTTAGCAATATGACCGCCGAGCGCGCGCGTCAGGCATTAGATTCTTTCAAAGCAAACGGGTATAAGGCGCTTATACTTGATTTACGCAACAATTACGGGGGGCTTTTAAGTACCGCCGTGAGTGTCTGCAATCTTTTTATAAAAGACGGCACCGTTGTCTCTGTAAAATCACGGATTGCCAAACAAAATTCCGTTTATAACGCCGGAAATAATCCTGTTGTGCCGGAAGATATTCCCATTGTGGTTCTGATAAACCACGGCTCCGCGTCCGCGTCCGAGATTGTAGCCGGCGCTCTTAAAGATCATGGACGCGCCTATCTTATCGGTGAAAAATCGTTTGGAAAAGGTTCGGTTCAACAAGTGTATCCGCTTAAAAAATCCGGTTTCAAAATTACTACGGCGCGTTACTATACGCCCAGCGACGTAAATATCGATAAAATTGGTATACCTCCCGATCGTGAAGTATTGTTCCCGAAATTTTCTAACGAAGATGCTGAAAAACTAAATAAACTTATAGCGTCAAATGCTATTCCCAAATTTGTTCAGAATAATAAGAAAGCCGCGCCGGGCGTAGTTGACGGATTTGCCCGTCAATTACAGGATGAATATGGTTTGGATTTTTCCCTGCTGCGCCGTCTTATCCGTGATGAAGAAAACCGTACGGTTATAGCGCCTGTTTACGATTTGGAGTACGACGTGCAGTTACAAGAAGCCGTAAAAATTCTGCGGGAAGGTGTATACTACCAGCTTATACAGAACACAAAGACTTTGCGTGATTTACAGGAGGAGTCCGCTGATGACGAGGCGCAGCCTTCGTAAATGAATATGAAACCGTTTGATATTAAAACGATACCTGTTAATTATTTTTTTTCAGAGCCGCTCTATATTGATGATGAATTCGTTTTAGCTTCGCAGGAGATGCCGTTTACAGAGGAGTTTAGGAATGCTCTTACTGAGTGGCAGTTTGATACGGTACAAAGTAACGGCGAACCGCAGGCAAGCTACCAGGAAGACAGTCAACAGGCAAAAAAGAAGGACAAGCAGTTTTTTCTAAACGACAGTACAAAACTTGCGGAAGCTAAAGTATACTACACGAATTTTCAACATTTTGCGAATGATATTTTTACACGGGCCGCCAACAAAAACCGTATCAGCTACGAGACGGTAGCGGAGAAAATAAGGGAAGTTTGCGAAGAAATAAAAAACAACCGCCGCTTTTTGTTGCAAATACAAAAAGACGTAAGTTCCGATGATGATTTTCTTGCCGCTCATGCCGTAAAATCAACAATAATTTCTATCATAATCGGCAATTATTTGAAATTACCTGCCCACCGCCTTATTGAGCTTGGGGTAGCCGCGCTGATGCATGAAATCGGTATGGTTAAACTGCCTTCTAACATCATACAAACTAAGACGGAGCTTTCTCAAAAAGACCGCGCAACTCTTATGCTCCACCCTATGATAGGGTTTGAAATGCTTAAATCTTTTGGTTTTCCTATGTCTATAAACGCCGCCACGCTTGAACATCACGAACGTGAAAACGCTTCCGGATACCCGCATAAACTTACAGGTGATAAAATCGGATTGTATGGAAAGATAATCGCGGTTGCCTGTTCCTATGAAGCAATTACGTCCAAGCGTCCTCACAAAGACGCTCGCGACGGATACGAGGGTATTACAGACTTATTGCGTAATGACGGTAAACAATATGATGAAGCCATAGTACGAGCCTTGGTTTTTTCATTATCTATATATCCTATCGGGCAGTTTGTAATGCTTTCAAACGGTTCAAAAGGTCATGTTGTCGATATCAACCCTTCAGATCCGCGTTTTCCGGTTGTGCAACTGTTAGATGAAAAAACTCCCGACGGTCAGAATAAAATTATAGAGACTAGTCCTACAGGGATTTACATACGAGCGCCGTTGGCAAATGAAGATATAGAAACCTGAATGTAAAAATTTGAGCCGCACAGGGATCGAACCTGTGACCCGCAGATTAAGAGTCTGCTGCTCTACCAGCTGAGCTAGCGGCCCGTTTCATTTAAACTTGTTTAAAAACCCGGTTAAGTCTCTAACAAGTCTTACAATTTTTCGCCTTAAGGTTGCAAAATTGTTGTTTTTAGCGGAATTTGTTCAGAAACTGAAGTTTTCACAAACAACTCTATTATATTAAGAAAACACGCGGGGATTGTCAAGGGGTCGAATTGTATCAACAAAAATCTAACCGAAAAGAAGGCGTGTATCACCGTAAAAATCTAACCGAAACAGGCCCGTCCGATGAAAGGATCGGAGGCTATCACGGGATTAACGGTGAAAGAAAAACAAGCAGTTATTCGGGAAAGTTATCAGCGCTATCAGTCTTCCGGTAAAAATGAGAAGTCAAAAATCCTTGACCAACTCTGCCGGATTACCGGTCTCA
>JAITDS010000092.1 GCA_031282435.1 Spirochaetaceae bacterium | reverse complement strand
GGCGGAAAAACATGAGATGAAGATGAGGCAGTACCGGAGTTTTTTAGAAAAAGAAAAGAGGCATGAAATGTTGAAAATAACTGCTTGACTTTTATCATAGACGCAAGCGATTGAAGCGGAATTAAAAAGGACGGCGTAAAACGCCGTCCTTTTTAATTATAGCGGAAAGCGCGGTCGCCGCGTAGCGGCGATGCGCCCGAATTTTGACTGCCTTATTTAAGCATATTTCTCGTAAGCCAAGCCCCTTTCTTACTGAACGCAAAGGAGTGAGACCGCCGGCAGACTGGCCGTAGCCTACACCCGCGTATGCCAACCGCCCTTTTCAAAGTGAACGCAATGGAGGGAAGCCGCTGGCGGCGGCTGGCAGGGGCGGTGTTTTTTTCACACATTCTTTGCCCCCTTGAAATTTACATAGATTCTTGTCAAATTTTAACTAATTTATTGTTAGGAGTGTTTTTTGATGGGCATCGATGTTAAAAAGATGCGGAATATCGGGATTAGCGCGCATATAGATTCGGGTAAAACTACCTTAAGCGAGCGCATCCTGTTTTATTGCGATAAGATTCACGCCATACACGAAGTCCGCGGCAAGGACGGTGTGGGCGCTACTATGGATCACATGGAATTAGAGCGCGAGCGCGGAATTACTATTCAGAGCGCCGCGACACAGGTTACTTGGAAAGACTATACAATCAATTTGATAGATACGCCGGGCCATGTGGACTTCACTATAGAAGTTGAACGCTCTTTGCGGGTACTGGACGGCGCTATACTCGTTCTTTGCGCTGTAGGCGGCGTCCAGTCGCAGTCTATCACGGTTGACAGGCAGCTTAAACGCTACCACGTCCCCCGCATCGCGTTTGTAAACAAATGCGACCGTACAGGCGCCAACCCGTTTAAGGTGTGTATGCAGCTTCGTGAAAAACTCAACCTTAACGCCGTGCCGATTCAAATACCGATAGGCTTGGAGGATAAACTCGAAGGCGTTGTTGACCTCATTTCAATGAAAGCGGTGTACTTTGACGGCGACTCAGGCGAAATAATCCGTTACGCCGATATTCCGCCTTACCTAAAGGCGGATGCCGAAAAACGGCGCGAGGAACTTATCGACTCGGTGTCTCTATTTGATGACGAGCTGGCGGAAAAATATCTTGAAGGAACGGATATACCGGACGAGATTATACACCGCGCGATACGCTCAGGCACTTTACAGGAAAAATTCGTTCCTGTGATGATGGGTTCGGCCTACAAAAATAAGGGAATCCAATCTCTGCTTGACGCGGTAAACAACTATCTGCCCGACCCGACGGAGGTAAAGAATTACGCCCTTGACCTTGAAAACAACGAGGCGCAGGTTGAGCTGTCTTCCAGCGGGAACGCCCCGATAGTCGCGCTCGGCTTCAAACTAGAAGACGGTCAATACGGGCAGCTTACTTATGTCCGCGTGTATCAGGGTTCGCTAAAAAAAGGCGATGAGTTGATGAATACCCGCGCGCGGCGCAAGTTCAAAGTGGGGCGGCTTGTGCGTATGCACAGCGACCACATGGAAGATATTTCCGAAGGGGCGCAGGGCGACATCGTGGCACTGTTCGGCGTTGAGTGCGCTTCCGGCGATACGTTCTGCGGCGGCGGACTCAACTATGCGATGAGTTCAATGTTCGTGCCGGAACCGGTCATCTCTCTGGCAATAACGCCTAAAGACAAAAAATCCGCCGACCAGATGGCGAAAGCTCTCGGACGTTTTACGCGGGAAGATCCTACCTTCCAAACCTTCGTTGACCCGGAGTCGAACCAGACCATCATCAAAGGTATGGGCGAGCTTCACCTTGACGTTTACATTGAGCGTATGCGCCGCGAGTACAAATGCGATGTGGAAACCGGAATGCCGCAGGTCGCTTACCGCGAAACCATCACCGCGCGGGCAGACTTTAACTATACCCACAAAAAACAGACGGGCGGCGCGGGACAGTACGGACGTGTGGCGGGCTACATGGAACCATACGCGGAAGGCGATTACGAGTTTGTTGACAGCATCAAAGGCGGCTCCATCCCCACAGAGTTCATACCAAGTTGCGACAAAGGCTTCCGTCAGGCCGTTCAAAGAGGTAGCCTCATAGGATTCCCAATCGTAAATATCCGTTGCTGCATAAACGACGGCCAGTCGCACCCGGTAGATTCGAGCGATATAGCGTTCCAGCAGGCGGCCATAGGCGCTTTCCGCGAAGGCTACCCAAAGGCAAAACCCTGCATCCTTGAACCGATTATGAAGGTTGTCGTCGAAGGGCCTACCGAATTTCAGGGAAATATATTCGGCAGCCTCAACCAAAGACGCGGCATTATCAACGCGTCAAGCGAAGACGGTTCATTCTCGCGTGTCGAGGCCGAAGTCCCTCTAAGCGCCATGTTCGGCTACTCTACCGACCTGCGTTCCATGACTCAGGGCAAGGCTGAATTCACGATGGAATTCCTAAAATACGGCAAAGTACCCCAGAGCATAAGCGAGCAGCTTATAAAAGACTACATAGAAAAACGAAAAAAAGAGCAGTCGCGCTAATATTATCATAATTTGGGCGCATTTTTCCCCTCCGCAGGCGCGCCTGCGGAGGGGAAAAACCGGGCTTTTCGGGGCTCCGCTATCGCTCCGGCCACGCCGCCCCCGCAGGGGGCGGCGCGTCTGCTCGCCGCTACGCGGCGGCACCCCTACAATCCCGTTGCGCGGCTCAACGCGCTTTCAGCGCGTTGAGCTTTCTGAGTTATAGCCGCAGGGCTATGCCCTGCGGCTATAACTCAATATTATCGGGCGCGTACGCCGTATTTATGGGAGCGCTTCCGAGCCTGTTCGCTGATAGAGGAGTTACGGCAGGCGCTTTTAAGTATTAGACTTAAATATCAAAAGGCGGTTTATTTATGTTGTTAATGCTGACGTTTATGGCTAAAGGCGCGCTTGTTTCTCTGGAAATCTTTTTTCTTACCCTCATTTTTTCACTCCCGCTTGCCATGCTTGTCGCTTTAGGACGAATGTCAAAAAACAAAGTTTTAAGCGGCGCAATTCATATATATCTTTTAATAATGCGCGGAACACCGCTGATATTACAGCTTATATTTATTTATTTCGCGCCTAAATACTTTTACTCGTTTTTATACGATACGCTTTCACTGCTTATAGGTTCTGAAACTTTCTGGAGCGCCGCCAAAGTTATTCTGTCTTACAACCGGTTTACCGCGGTGATAATAGCCTTTGTGTTAAATTACACCGCCTATTTTGCGGAGATTTACCGCGGCGGCATCGAATCAATCTCAAAGGGACAGTACGAGGCGGCAAAGGTACTGGGTTTTACCGGCAGACAGACATTTAACCGCATCATTCTGCCCCAAGTTATAAAACGAATCCTGCCCGCTTCCGGCAACGAAGTAATCACGCTGGTAAAAGATACCGCCCTCGCGCAGGTTATAGGCGTTGCGGAACTTTTTCATGTGGCGCAAAATGCCGCCGCCCGCGAATTTTCAACAATGCCCATATTCACCGCCGGACTTTTTTATTTCATAATGAATTGGGCCGTATCCGTTATTTTTATACAAGCGGAAAAAAGATTGTCGTACTATAACAGTTAGCAGCCGGCGGTTCCGACAAGCAACCGGGTTAGCGAACAAGTAGTCCAATGAGAGTATCTATGCTAAAACACGCCAAGCGGCCTTAACTGCCGCGCACAGTTTCGTACAGCATATTCGATATCCTTTTTCCTAGTATTTTCCTGATTTTTTTCTTAGAATCGGCGCTAAAAAGATCCGCAACTGCCCCTAATACCGGTTTAGACAGTTCCATTGCAAAATTACGCTTGTAAACGCTGTATTTCCTTTCGTAACAAAACACGTCATTCATATAATCTATATAGTATTTATTGTAAAACCTTGAAAAAAAGTTGATAATTTCTTTTTCTTCATCTATTGACGGGCAGTATTCTCATTTTATTGTGAGCAAATTAAAAATGTTGTATAAATGTTCTCTTGTCTCTTTACAAAGCCTGACGGCGGTTATATTTGGGAAATAAGTTATTCCCTGTTCGGACGGATATTCAATTTCGTTGGCACTGCGACTGAAATTTCCCTGTACTATGGTTTTCCCAAAAATAGCGCTTATCAGCAGATTGTTTGTTATTTCCCATTTGTTCAAAGACATCGCAATATTTGTCTGCAATTTCGTATCATGAAATACGACAAGCGCGTCGTCCTTTAGGTACGGTAAAACAAACAAAAAGTCCAGTATTTCACCCGGATTGAAATGAACGGTATCTATGAAACAAAAATCAATGCCGCCGCCGATTTCATCAAGAAAGCGCAGGGCAAGGCCGCCGGTATAAAGGTGGAATTTATCTTTAAGTTCCGGGTAATTGTCAACAAAATAACCACTTTTTTGCTTGGCATCACTGATGCATTTTTCCGAGTAATCAATTGAATAAAGCGCCGCATTCGGATTATCTTTAATCGCGTTTAACATTACTATCGCGGAAGCTCCGGCGGCGACTCCGGCTTCCAGCAGCTTTTCGGGTTTATTCCTAAGCAGTAGCGCGTTCAGATACTCGCGCTCCTGACGGCTCATAAATGAAATTTTTTCGTACCTGCTGTCCAAGCGGTTTAAAACCGCGTTTTCATCATCGGACGGGCTGAGGAATTCAACATCAAGCGCGGTTTCTCCTGTGGGGGGGGGGGGGGGATTTGTGCATAAAAAATCCTTCTAAAACTTTTTTAATTATATTATAGGAAATATAGACGTG
>JAITDS010000213.1 GCA_031282435.1 Spirochaetaceae bacterium | reverse complement strand
CTCCACGGTTAAATAATTTCCTTACCCGATCGAACCACGTAAATAATTTCAACGCCTACAAGATACCTCGCCGCAAACGCCGGTCTTCGACCTTAGGCGCGCTTGCCGCGAGGTGGTTCGTTTATGACTTGTTTGGCAACATGGTTGATTGCCGGCTAAACTTAGGGAAAGCTTACAAATCTTGCGGTGTTTGCCCTTTAAAGGTCTTTCGCTAAAGCCTTACAAAACCGCATCTTTAGCGGAAGCGGAAACTTGAGGTTTCCCGACAACTCTAACGGACAATATTCTTGCCGTTTAAGTTCACGCCGCCAAATCACGATACGAAATCAGTGATAAATCCGGCAAAGAATGCCCGCGAAAATATTTGACTATCCAAAGATTTTGCGGGGACGAGGGCTATAGGAATTTTTTTGAAGAAGCGGCTTTACCTCCCTGACACGGTTCACTAATAGTACGAGTTGCGGCAGACCTCGGAAGTCAATGCCCCTTTCATGCTGAAGGCAAAGGAGGAAAGCCTTTGGCAGTCCGGGGGGTGGCGGAATACCGCCTAAGCCCGCTTGCGGGCGGCGCGGTATGAAGACAGGGGGGCGCGTAACGGCCGGGGCGGTTTGCGCCGTCATGCCGGAAATAGCGCCCCCCTTTTAATGTTCGTGAATAACCGCGAATTATACCGATTTACACGTAAGACAGCGCATTTTTCATGTTGGACGCAAGGCAGGGAAGCGGCTGGCCGCCGATGGGGTGGCGGGAATTAATATTTTTTTGTATAATCCTTTTTATGAAAGCTATAAGAAGCACACGAATAATTTGTACAATGGGACCGGCGGTGAAAGATGTTGACGGCGTACGGGGTCTTATCCGCAGAGGGATGAACATAGCCCGTTTTAACTTTTCGCATGGCACTCACGAGGACAAAGCGAAGACGATAGCCATGGTTAGGGAAGCTTCTGAGTTGGAAGGCGTTCCGATAGCCTTAATGCTGGACACAAAAGGGCCGGAAATCAGAACGGGAATCGTAAAAAACGGTGGTGTTATAAACTTAGAAGATGGTGAGGCTGTAGACGTAATCGCCGAAAAGGACGCTGAAAAACTATACGGCAAGGATGGGGCGTTTACTCAGAAAGAAGCCGGAATGACTACCCGCGTTACGGTCAGCTACGAACTTTTGGCGGACGACATTAAACCCGGAGCGCGAATCTTAATCGCGGACGGTATACTGGCTCTAGAATTTATCAGTCTTGAGGGGCGGATAATTCACTGCAAAGTCGATGCCGGCGGCGAGCTGGGAAGCCGGAAAAATGTCAACGTGCTTGGAGTGCATACGCGCCTGCCGGCCATGTCGGAACAAGATATGGATGACCTGCGATTCGGCGCGGAACAAGATATGGACTGCGTAGCCGCTTCTTTTATCAGAAAACGGCAAGACGTTACCACTATACAAAAATTTCTTGCTTCTATCAAATCCGATATGATTGTGATAGCAAAAATTGAAGATGACGAAGGGCTGGAAAACATTGAGGAAATAATCCGGGTATCGGCGGGCATAATGGTAGCCCGCGGAGACCTTGGCGTACAAATACCGCCGGAACAAGTTCCGCTGGCGCAGAAGCGTATCATTACGCTTTGTAATAACGAAGGAAAACCCGTAATAACCGCGACACAGATGCTGGATTCGATGATACGCAATCCGCGTCCCACACGCGCCGAAGCGGGGGATGTCGCCAACGCCATACTTGACGGCAGTGATTGCGTTATGCTTTCAGGCGAGACGGCTAACGGCGCTTACCCTGAAGAGGCCGTTGAAACAATGGAACGTATAGCTCTGACTGTGGAAGCCTCCGATATATACAAACGGCAGAGGTTGTCCCGCCGCGAACTTTTGAAGCAAAGCACCGATATGCCGCAGTCAATAGCGGAATCCGCCGTACAAATTGCGGAAAGGATAAAAGCCGCCTGCATAATAGTCCCCACGTTGTCCGGCAACACGGCGCGTCTTGTAAGCAAATACCGTCCGGCGCTCCCGATAATCGGCGCCGCGCCCAGCGATAAAATACGCCGTAGAATGTTGCTGTACTGGGGAATAATGCCACTTGCCGTGCAGACCGAGGCGGATAGTGAAGCTACAATTCAAGGGGCGCAAAGCGCCGCCATAAAAGAGGGGTTTATCAAAGTATCGGACAAAGTTGTTTTTACGGCGGGTATTCCGGTTAACTCGCCGAATACGGCCAACATGATACGAATCCATGTAATAGGCAAAATATTAGGGCGCGGACAACGCGGTTTCGGCGGACGCTGCACAGGCCGCATCGTAAAAGCGAATACGCTCAGCGAGGCCTCTTATGTACTGCGTAATAACGGCGGCGAAATATTGCTTACACATACGCTTGACAGTTCATTCACGCCAATCATCAGAATAGCAAGCGGTATAATCGTGGAAGGTACGTCCGAATTTTCGCGCTCCATGCTGAAGATGATAAATCCAAACATCGTATATGTGGGGCAGGTTGAAAAAGCGATGAGTCACATTGAAGAACATCTTACCGTTACGATAGACGGCGATGAAAAAATCATTTATGAAGGCACAATAGAATAGAATTGCTAGAATTATGTTAGAATTATTTGAAAGTTTCAGTTTTCGCAAGTAAAGCGTGGTTTGGCCAAGTTTCGCTAAAAAATGCGGTTTGTAAGGTTTTAGCGAATTGCTTTTAAGCCTCACAAACCGCGAGGTTTGTGAGGCGGCGGCCGGATTGTTGAACAAGTCTAACGATTGGGCGTAATAGATGGTTTGCGCTTGAAAAAACGCGCCTGTTTTGATAAATTAAATTGATATTGAAGGAGATTTCAGTGGTAAAAAAAGAGCTGGTACAACGCAGTCCTGTCAGACTGCTTGAAAAGATTACAGAGGGCGGCTTAAAAGCCGGTGAGATTGGCGTTTTAGCCGCGCCTAAAGGGATAGGAAAGACTTCGGTCCTGGTACAAATCGCGCTGGATAAGTTATTGCAGGGTAAAAAGGTTATACATATTTCATTCAATCAACACGTCAGTTACGTTCAAAGCTGGTATGAAGAAATATTTGAAGAAATTGCCAAAAAAAAGCAGTTGGAAAATGAGCGTGTCATCGCGGAAGAATGCATACGCGGCCGTGTTCTTATGAATTTTAACCAGGAAAGCGTAGACAGCGATGTAATACGGCGCAGTCTTAAATCAATGATAGTTGAAGGCGGTTTTAAGGCCGATTCTATAATTATAGACGGGTTTGATTTTTCAAAGGCGGAGCGCGGGCGGATCGCGAAGCTCAAAGACTTTGCCAAAGAATTGGAAATATCGGTCTGGTATAGCTGCGATATACCAGACCCTTCGTACTACGACAAACACGGCATCCCGTTGATTTTGAAGGATTTTGAAGACATCATTGATGTAGTTATCCTGCTTGAGTCTAAGCCGGCCCATACCGAGCTGAATGTAGTAAAAGAGCATGGTAATTACCATACACAAAACGCTGTCTATTTAGATCCGAAAACTCTGTTGATTTTGGAAGATTAAGACGATGCCTGTCCAAAATGGCGGCGATATTATTATAGATAAAACGCCGTTAATTTCGCTCGTTATTCCTTGTTATAACGAGGAGGAGGCCATCGGCCTTTTTTACGAAGAGGCGCTGAGTGTTCTTGAAAAAAGTGAAGGCATTTTGGATTTGGAATTTATTTTTGTTGACGATGGTTCCAAAGACGCTACGCTGAGTGAGCTAAGAAAGTACGCAGCGCGGGACGATAGGGTGCATTACCTGTCATTTTCGAGGAATTTCGGCAAAGAAGCGGCGTTGCTTGCCGGACTCGCGGAAAGTACGGGAAAATTTGTTGTTACGCTTGACGCCGATTTACAAGACCCGCCTTCCTTGATCCCTGAGATGCTGCGGGTCGTAAGCGCCGGCGAGTACGACTGCGCCGCTACCCGGCGGGTTACCAGAAAAGGCGAGCCTGTCATTAGATCGTTTTTTGCGCGCTGTTTTTACTATATGATGGCAAAAGTCGCGGACATAGAAGTGGTGGACGGGGCGCGTGATTTTAGGCTTATGAGCCGTCTCTATGTAGACGCAATTCTTTCGCTTGAAGAACGCAACAGGTTTTCAAAAGGTATATTCCCATGGGTTGGTTTCAAAACAAAATGGTTTGAATATGAAAACCGGCAGCGCAGCGCGGGCGCTACAAAATGGTCTTTTTGGAAATTAGTCATATACGCGTTCAGCGGGATTGTAGCGTTTTCATCCAAGCCTCTTGCCATAGCTTCAGTGCTGGGCATTTTATTTTTTCTAACTTCGCTTGTTTTGATTTTAATTATTGTAATTAAAAAAATGATTGGATACACGGTAAATGTTGACGGCTGGGCATCCACAACTTGTATAATACTGTTTACGAGCGGCGTACAACTTTTTAGCGTGGGAATTTTAGGGCAATATCTTGCCAAAACATATACGGAGGTTAAGCATAGGCCGCACTATATCATAAAAGAAGCGGCCTAGATATAGAATATGAAGTATTCAGGCGCGCGTATTTTGATAGAAGCTCTCGTTGAGCAGGGTGTAGATACGATTTTTGGCTACCCGGGCGGAGCGGTGCTTTTTATTTATGATGAATTATATAAACATTCGGATAGAATCCGTCATATCCTTGTAAGTCATGAGCAACACGCCGCTCACGCGGCGGACGGTTACGCCCGTTCAACAGGAAAAACCGGCGTATGTCTAGCGACGTCAGGGCCAGGCGCTACCAATCTTGTTACGGGGATAGCCACGGCATATATGGATTCTTCGCCGTTAGTCGTGATAACCGGCAATGTCGCTACCGGACTTTTGGGTAAAGACAGCTTTCAAGAGGTCGATATTGCGGGCATAACTATGCCTGTTGTAAAACATAATTGGATTGTAAAAGACACGGCGGAGCTTGCGGAAATTGTCCGTGAAGCCTTCATCGTGGCAAAATCGGGCAGGCCGGGGCCGGTTTTAATTGACATTCCCAAAGATATAACTTCCATCACGGCGGAATGGATACCTTCGACTCATATTAACGGAAAAGAAGTCTCTGCCTCTACCGAAAATTCCACCGGAAGTTCAAAAAGATTTTATATGCGTAATGCCAGAGCCACATTCAGCGACTCGGATATAGAACAGGCGGTGTTGATGATTCGCGGCTCAAAATATCCGTTTATCTACGCGGGCGGGGGTGTAATATCTTCCGGCGCTTGCGATGAATTAAAGGCTTTTGCGGAATGTATAAATGCTCCGGTCGCGCTTACGCTTATGGGTCTGGGGGCGCTGGACTGTGATCACCCGTTATGTACCGGCATGATAGGAATGCATGGGACTGTCGCGTCCAACAAAGCTGTACAAAAAACCGACTTGCTAATTACTATAGGGGCGCGTTTTTCGGACCGTGTTACCAGCCGCGCCGATATTTTTGCCAGAAATGCTAAAGTGTTGCAGTTTGACATAGATCCGGCGGAAATAAACAAGAATATTAAAACTAATTTTGAAATTACAGGTAATGTCAAACATATACTAAGGCGTATCTTGGAAGAGCTTAAGCCGGAATCCCAAGCGTCTGCCGCCCGGCAACCGGATGTTTCCCAAGCGCCGTCCGCTGTAAACGAATGGCACGACGAGATTGCCAAATGGAAAGCTAAAATCCCCAAAGCGCACCACAGAAAAACTGAGCTTCACCCGCGGTTTATCATTGAGGAAACGGCAAAACGGCTTGGGCCTGCCGCAATCGCGGTAACGGACGTTGGTCAGCATCAGATGTGGGCGGCTCAGTTTTTCCCGCATAAAAGGCCGCGCGCGTTTTTAAGTTCCGGCGGTCTTGGAACAATGGGTTTTGGTTTAGGCGCGGCGCTTGGCGCTAAAATCGCTAATCCGGGTAATCCGGTTGTCTTGTTCACGGGGGATGGTTCTTTTCGTATGAACTGTCCGGAGCTTTCTACGCTTGCCGCCTACAAAATACCGGTACTTATTATCATATTCAACAATAAAACGCTCGGCATGGTTCGCCAATGGCAGCGTTTGTTCTATGAAGGACGCTATTCCGATACAACGCTCGACAGGCCGCCCGATTTTGTAAAATTGGGCGAGGCTTACCACCTGAACGCTTACAGGGCTACGGACGAGGATGGTTTTATCAAGGCGCTTGACGCGGCCATTAACAGTTTATCGTCCGGCAAAGCCGCCTTAATTGACGCGGTAATAGACATAGACGAAATGGTGCTTCCCATGGTGCCTAACGGCAAACCGGTAGACGAACAACTTCTTTAACCCACCAGTGGGTTTCCTGCCCCGCGTCTACTTTGAAAAGGGCGTTGTCTTCCGAAGTCTGCTGAACCTGCTTAACGCAGGTTCGCGTTGACTTTAGTTGCCGCCACCCGCCAGTGGGGCCGTCAGCGGCTTTCTTGCCCTGCCCTTTACAACAAAAGTGGCTTTAGCTTACGGGAAAGCGTACAAAATTCTTGAAGGGGGGCGCTGTTTCCGGCATGGCGGCGCAAACCGCCCCTGCCGTTACGCGCCCCCCTGTCTTCATCCCGCGCCGCCCGCAAGCGGGCTTAGGCGGTATTCCGCCACCCCCCGGCCACCAGTGGGTTTCCTGCCTCGCGTTCAGTTTGAAAAGGGCGGTTGGCATACGCGGCTGTAGTTGCGGCCCACCCGCCAGTGGGGCGGCCAGCCGTTTTCCTGCCCTGTGTTCAGCATGAAAAAGATGTTGTCTTCCGAAGTCTGCTTAACGCGGGTTCGCGTTGATTTTAGTTGCCACCGCAACCCCCTGGCCTCCGGCATTATTGCCGCGAATAAGCGGCTTACATAATACCGGGAAGAAATGGCGTATTCGCGCCATAAAAGGCATCTGACGCGGGGTGGAAATTAACAATGAATCTATATTTATAAATATAAGCCATGACAGTAATTCCGGTTTCAAATATGAAAAATATCCCTATGCTTACAAAACAGATGCCTTGCAAGCGCGTCTGAGCTTGCGACGCGCAAGCGATTGTAGGGGTTTGCGCGGAGCGCAAAGACGCGGCGCCCCGCAGGGGCGAAGCGGCCTAGCCCCGAAAAGCGCGGTTTCCAGCGCGAAGCGCCGGGAATGCGCCCAAATTAAAAAAAATAGTTGTAATGTTAAATTACCGGGACGACCAGACGGCTAACGGCGGCTTTTCTGTCCGCTTTCAACAAGAAAAAAGCGCTGTCTCCAAAAGTCCGCTACCCCTTTCGCCCGCTATCCGAATTTTTGCCAAGCGAAGCACGGTTTTCCCTAACTGTTGATAATACTGGCGGCGATACCTTCGCCGTCCAAGCCGCAGGCGGTAAGAAGTTCTTCGCGGCTTCCTTGAGCAAAGTAGCGGTCTCCGGCATTTAACGCTATGATTCTTGCGGAACAATTTCTCCGTAGCGATAATTCCGCCACATACTCTCCAAAACCGCCGCTTTTTACGCCTTCTTCAACAAAAACCGCTGTTTTATAGCGGTTAAGTAATCCGGCAAGGTGGTCTTCGTCTACGGGTTTCAGGAAGCGCGGATTGTAAAAATCAACATTGATGTTTTTTTCACGTAACAGGGCGGCGGCGCGGCGTATTGAGGGGTAAAGGCCGCCTGTAAAAGCTACAAGGATGTTTTTTTCAACGCCGGACTGGCTGGCTTCAAAATTAACAAATACGCCTCTGCCTTTTTCAATAGGCGGCGCGGGCGTTAAAGCGCTCTCTTGAATAGGGGCCGGCGCTTTCGGGTAACGTATCGCGCAGGGGGTATCCTGCGTAAGCGCCCATTCCATCATTAGGCGTAGTTCTTCGCCTGAAGCCGGCGCGAGTATAGTCATGTTAGGGACGGCGCGAAGCAGGCTTATGTCGAATAAACCTTGGTGGGTCTCGCCGTCTCCGCCGACAAAGCCGGCGCGGTCAACAGCGAACAAAACCGGCTGTACCTGCAAAGCTGTGTCGTGTATAATTTGGTCTACGGCGCGTTGTAAAAACGTCGAATATATTGCCGCGACCGGACGAAGTCCCCGCGCCGCAAGCGCCGCCGCAAACGTAACAACGTGTTCTTCCGCTATACCGGCATCAAAAAAACGTTCCGGATACGCGGCACGGAAGGCGTTTAATCCTGTTCCATGCTCCATTGCCGCGGTAACAGCGACAAGGCGCGGCTCTTTACCTCCAAGTTCAACCATAGCGTTACCAAACACACGCGAAAAACTAATATCTCCGCGGCGCTCACTGTTTTCAGCATCCGCCTCCCGCGCCGGGGGCGCTAACACGTGAAACGCGCTTGGATCCAGCTCGGCAGGTTCATAACCTTTGCCTTTCTTTGTTAAAACATGAACGACTACCGGCAGGTTAAGTTTTTGGACATCCCTCAGAACGGCTTCAAGATACTCAATATTATGCCCGTCAATCGGGCCGACATATTCAAAACCAAGGTCAACAAAAAAATTATCGGTATAAAAAACCGCTTTAACCGCCCGTTTTAATCGTGTTATAGCGTCAAAAAGCAATTCACCGACAAAAGGGATTTTTTTTACCGCCGCGTCAAAAGCGCGTCTAAAGTTCTGATATTTTGCCTTCATAGAAAGGCGGCTTAAATATTTTGAAAGTCCGCCAACATTAGGGCTTATCGACATCCGGTTGTCATTCAAGATTACAATAAGCGGCAAAGCAAGCTGACCGGCGTGGGACAGGGCTTCGTAGGCCATGCCGCCCGTCAAAGCGCCGTCTCCAATGACGGCTATCGCAAGGCCCTTGCCGCCGGAAAGCCGTTCACCAACCAAAAAACCAAGGGCCGCCGATATAGACGTTGACGCGTGTCCTGAACTAAACGGATCGTGAAGACTTTCGCCGCGGTTAATGAAACCGCTGATTCCGTCTTTTTGTCGAAGGCTTGAAAAAGATGCCCGTCTTCCGGTAAGTATTTTGTGGGCATAACACTGATGCCCTACATCCCAAATAATCTTATCTTCCGGAGAGTTAAAGACACGGTGTAATGCTATTGTTAGCTCAACAACACCAAAATTTGACGATAAATGACCGCCGTTCTTATCCGTTGTAGTATAGATAAGATGCCGTATTTCTGCCGCAAGCATTTCAAGCTCTGAAAATGACAGCCCCTTTATATCACGCGGTTCATTGATATGTTCTAAAATTTCTTCTTTTTTACTCATATCATAGATAAGTACCCGTCATACAAAAAGAGTCGTTAATCTCAACAATCCATAGTCATCCGCCGTCAAACCGAAATTTGAGGCAACAAACCGGTTTATATCACCTATTTGTTCTTATGGCGATTCTTTCTTAATTTCTTTTTACGCTTATGAGTCGCGATTTTTTTTAGTTTGCGTTTTCTTCCGCAGGGCACGTAAAAGCTCCTCTTTATAGTTGTTAAGTCCTCTAAAATCAGAGGCCGATTTTTTTATATTAGTTTATATTTTTATTATAATCAAGTGGGTGTACCAGGGCTTCTGCATTTACTTTCCAAAGAGAACAGTAAGCATATAGTCCGGGTTCATAGCGGCGGTGAACCGTCTCTTTGGACCCGTCATCTTTCGTTTTTTCCCGGAAGTCCGCGGATCCGGCGCTGCCCGAAGCAAGGTCAGCGCCATTTTCCGCAGAACATTCATGTTTTCAGGCGCATGACCGCAGGCCACCCAGTCCGCATCTTCCCGAAACACCACGTCAAGACACCAATGCAACCGATTCTCTATAGACCAATGACCACGTAGATACCGGCAATATTCTCGGGCATCCGTATCCGTGTTGCTAATATCGCACCTGTCTGTCACCGTCTGTTTCCCGTTCACCGTTCGCCGGCACCGGTACCGGATAATAGTTGTTAAATCTTCCCCATCTTCCTTTCCCGCCACCCGGTCAATGTCTGTCACCGTCCGCACTTCCCGCCGCTCCTTGCGCCCGTGACCTGTTTCTTCCTCACTTGCCCACACATCTTCCGGAATATCCCGAATTTTCCCCGTCTCAAGCCCCTCAAAATACTCCCGGATATCCTGATGTAGCGTTAGCCGGTTGTCTTTCACCGCTAACAAATAATCTCCTCCTCCCGCCCGGATCTTTGCCGC
>JAITDS010000083.1 GCA_031282435.1 Spirochaetaceae bacterium | reverse complement strand
GGCGAGCGCGGCGAGATCTTCATCTGTTACAAAGGCGCGTCCTCGTATAAAGGCGCGGGCGCGGGACGCGGCTAGAAAATGCAGAGCGGCGCGGGGAGACGCTCCCAACAACACGCTTTTATGAACGCGGGTCTCGCGTACAATGTCGGCAATCGCTTCTCTAAGCGTTTCGTGGCAAAAAGTAGACCGCGCCTCGGCGCAAACGGCAAGAAATTCATCAACGGATATGACGGGTTCAAGTTTTCGCAGCGCCGTCTCGGAAGGCGTATCGTTTAATATCGCTATTTCGGCGGCGCGGCTAGGATAGCCAAGAGAAAGCCGCAGCATAAAGCGGTCAAGCTGGGCGGCAGGCAGAGGGAACGTTCCCTCGCTCTCTACCGGATTCTGCGTAGCTATTACAAAAAACGGCTCTCCCGTCTTGTGGCTGGTTGAACCTATAGTAACCTGCCGCTCCGCCATCACTTCCAGCAGTGCGGACTGTACTTTCGGCGTTGTCCGGTTGATTTCGTCCGCAAGCACTATGTTAGACAGTACGGGTCCGGGTATAAACCGGAAACTTTGCGTCTTTGCGTCAAATACGTCAACGCCGGTTATGTCGTAGGGCAGAAGGTCCGGGGTAAACTGTATCCGCTTGAAGCTAAGACCGCCGCCGCCCTTCGCATCGCCAGCCCCTTTCGCATCGCCGCCGTCCCCCACGTTACCGGAAGCCTTTGCGCCGCCGCCGTCTTTAACACGGCCTCCTATCAACGCCGCTACCGTTTTGGCCGCCGTTGTCTTACCGAGTCCGGGGTTGTCGTCCAAAAGTACGTGTCCGCCCGCGAATAGTCCGGTAAAAAGTAGTTCCAGAAACTCACGTTTTCCATGTATTATCTGTTCCGCTCCGTTTATCAAAGCTGCGGCCCTGCCGTTTATCAAAACAATTCTCCATTATCGCCGTCCTCGTTAGGCGCGTTCTCGTCAGGCGTATTATCCGGCACATCCCCGTTATCCGGCACGTCTGGCTTGTCCCGCGGCGCATCCCCATTATCCGGCGCGTCCTCCGCCGCATCTGCCGTTCCCGCCGCCGCATCCCCGTTGGCCGCCGCCGCGTCCGCCGAATCTTTTACCGGCTCTGTCTCCGCGCCGGTTTCCCTGTCCAATTGCCCCGCGGAGGAAGTAGGCGGAACGTCTTCCTGCACTATACGGTCCACGCCCACCACAAAATCCGGCTTTTCGATGTTCACAATGCGGACACCCTGAGCGTTTCGCCCCATAACGCGGATACCTTCAACATCAACTTTTATGGACTTCCCTTGACTCGTGATGCACATTATTTCCTCGCCGTCCTTAACGGTAACACACGCGGCAATCTCGCCTGTTTTTTCGGTAACGGTATATATTCTTTGACCGCCCGTTCCGCGTCCGTGCGGCGAGAAATCGTCAAAATCAACACGCTTGCCAAAACCGTACTCGGAAATCAGCATCATGGACTCGTTTTTATCAACGCGCAGTACACTGCACAACTCGTCGCTTACATCCAGCCTCATGCCTATAACGCCGCGGGTCGCCCTTCCCATCGGGCGTATGGATTCTTCATTCGTACGCAAAGCCTGCGCCTTGCGCGATATAAATACTATCTCGTCATGCCCTCCGGTAAGCAGGGCGCTTACCAGCTTATCCCCTTCGTCCAGTTTTATGGCTATAACCCCGCGCGTCTTAGCGTTTGAGAAATCGCTGGTCATAACCTTTTTTACAATGCCGCGCAACGTTCCCATAAACAGATAGTGTTCATCGGAAAATTCTTTGAACGAAACTATCGCGGTAATTTCCTCGTTAGGAGAAACAGTCAAAAGACTTTTTATGTGAGAACCTTTCGATGTGCGCGAACCTTCCGGCAGTTCGTGTACTTTCATCCAGTACGCTTTTCCGGCGCTTGTAATAAACATTATATATTCGTGAGTGGACGCTACAAATATTTGTTTTACAAAATCATCTTCCGCGAGTTTCGCGCTTATCATCCCCTTCCCGCCGCGTCCTTGATTCTTGTAAGCGGATACCGGAACTCGTTTTATATATCCCAAGTTAGAGATAATTATCATCATCTCTTCTTTTCGTATCAGGTCTTCTATATCGATGCTTTCTATTTCACCGTCCAAAATCTCCGTCCGCCGTTTATCGCCGAATTTTTCCGATATATTGTTTGTCTCGTCTTTTATGACGCCGCGTAATTTTTTTTCGTCCGCCAGCAGAGATTTTAGATATTCTATCTGTACTTTTATTTCCGCTAACTCTTTTTCAAGTTTTTCAACTTCAAGGTGAGTAAGCCTTCCCAAACGCATATCAATAATCGCCTGCGCCTGCGCCTCCACACGCCCGTCAATCTCGTCGGCCGTATAATTTTCGGGTTTTGCGCGGGCCGCCGGATACAAAAAGCGCTCTTTCAGACTTGCTTTCGCGCTGTCAATATCACGCGCCGCTTTTATGACGGCGACTATCTCATCTATATTCGCCATCGTAATTAACAGGCCGTTCAGTATATTTTCACGCGCCTGCGCCTTTTTCAGGTCGAATTTCGTCCGCCGTGTAATAACGTCAACGCGGTGTTCAACAAAATAATGTATCAGCTCTTTCAGGTTAAGACAGCGCGGCCTGCCGTTCACAAGCGCAAGGTTGATTATCCCGAATGTCGATTGCAGCGCGGTCTGCGCGAACAGTTGATTCAGTACGATTTTTAATATCGCGTCTTTTTTTAATTCGACAACTATACGCATTCCGTCACGGTCAGATTCATCGTTGGCGTTGGATATGCCGTCAATCTCTTTTTCGCGGATAAGAGCGCCTATGCGTTCCAGTAGTAATTTTTTATTTACGCCGTAAGGGATTTCGGTAAAAACTATTATCTCTCTACCGGTTTTTGTCGTTTCGATATTGAAACGCCCGCGCATTACGACCTTTCCGCGCCCTGTTTTGTAAGCGTCTTTTATGCCGTTTCTGCCAAAAATTAGCCCGCCTGTCGGGAAGTCCGGTCCGGTAACAATACGCGACAGTTCTTCTATACTTATTTCGGGTCTGTCAACATACGCGCAAACCGCGGCGCAGACTTCCACAATGTTGTGCGGGGCCATATTTGTCGCCATTCCTACCGCTATACCGCTGGAGCCGTTTATCAGCAGGTTTGGGACGGCGGCGGGCAGCGCCGTGGGTTCTATTTCTGATTCGTCAAAGTTCGGAACAAAATCAACCGTATCCTTTTTTAAATCAATGAGTATCTCATCGCCTATTCGTGAAAGTTTCGCTTCCGTGTAACGCATAGCGGCCGGCGGGTCGCCGTCTACACTGCCAAAGTTGCCCTGCCCGTGAATCAGCGGGTATCGCAGTGAAAAATCCTGAGCAAGACGTACCAAAGCGTCGTACAAAGCTAAATCGCCGTGCGGGTGGTACTTTCCCATCGTATCGCCGACTATACGGGCGCTTTTTTTGGTTGTGGCTCCGGCGTGTAATCCAAGCCCGTCCATCGCGTACAATAGTCTTCGGTGAACGGGTTTTAAGCCGTCTTTCACGTCGGGCAGCGCGCGCGACACGATAACTGACATCGCGTAATTCAAATAATCAGTCTTTACCTCGTCTTCTATCGCAAGCGCTATAATTTTCCCGCCGCCGCCAGCCGCGCCCGGCATTGTCTCTATATCTGTCATGAAAAATTATCCTTAATTTGGGGTATATATCCTAACTATTCTATCAAATTCTCCCAACCCCCGCCACCCCACCCACCAGTGGGTTCCCTCCATTGCGTTCAGCATGAACGAGGCGGTTGGCATACGCGGCTGTAACTGCGGCCAGCCGGTCACCAGTGGCTTTCCTCTTTTGTGTTCAAAAAGAAAGGGGCGCCGATAACGGGAAATATACTTAAATTCGATAATCAGAATTTGGGCGCATCGCCGCTATGCGGCGACCGGGCTATCCGCTCCAATTAAACGGGACGGCGTAAAACGCCGTCCCGTTTAATTCCGCTTCTATCCCTTGCGCGACCCAAACCGCTTTCAGCGGTTTGATTTTACGGGGTTTGCGTTTCGCCTAAGCAAGGCGTAGCCCTGCGGGTGAAACACCATACGCAAATGCGTCGCAAACCCGTACGCGCCTGCCCCCCCCCCCCCCGTTCTTGCAAACGGCAAGACAGGAAACCGGCTGGCGGGCCCGGCGGCGGCTTAACGGCTGTCCAGGTTTACATATTTCCGGTGTTCCTGTACGCATTTGTACGCGGGGCGGATTATGCGCCGTCCTGTTATAATTTCTTCAAGGCGGTGGGCGCACCAGCCGGCTATGCGGCTTACCGCAAACAGCGGGGTATACAATTCCGGCGGTATGCCAAGCATTTTGTAAACAAAGCCGGAATACAGGTCTACATTCGCGCAAATGCCTTTTTTTGTGCCGTGTATTTCGTAGACAAGTGAAGGGCCTATCTTTTCTATCAGTTTGTAGAGTTCAAATTCTTCTATTGTGTTTTTTTGGGCGGCCAGCATTTCAGCTTTTTCGCGTAGTATCACGGCTCGCGGGTCGGACAGTGTGTAAACAGCGTGTCCAAGCCCGTATATCATTCCCGATTTATCGTAGGCTTGGCGTTTCAGTATTTTAATCAGGTATGTGCGAAGTTCTTGCTCGTTGTCCCAGTGTTTGACGTTATGTTTGATGGCTTCAATCATGCCGATGACTTTGCAGTTCGCGCCGCCGTGTTTAGCGCCTTTGAGCGAGGCGAGTCCGGCGCTTATGGCTGAATATGTGTCCGTTTCCGCCGATGTTACAAGGTGTACGGCAAATGTCGAATTGTTGCCGCCGCCGTGTTCCGCGTGCAGGATTAGGGCAAGGTCTAGTATCTCGGCTTCAAAGCGGCTGAACTGCTGGTCACTGCGCAGTAACGAAAGTATCGTTTCCGCTGTCGTGTACTCCGGGTTAAGGTGGTGGATTATTAGGCTTGATTTGTTAAAGTAATGCCGTTTCGCGCGGTAAGCGTATGCCATCATGATTGGGAAGCGGGCGATTAGTTCAATGCACTGGCGCAGGACGTTTTCTACCGAAAGGTTTTCGGGTTCTTTATCGTAAGAATACAATGCCAGTACCGAGTGGGCAAGCATATTCATTACATCGCGCGAGGTGAGTCTTATTATCGCGTCTTCCGCAAAGCCTAACGGCAGTGTCCGGTTTTCGCCGAGTAATTTGGAAAATTTGGCAAGATTGTCCGCGTTTGGCAAATCGCCGAAAAGCAGCAGGTAGACGGTTTCCTCAAAGCCGAAACGGCCTTCAGAAAAGGCATTGGTTACAATATCCTCAATGTCAATTCCCCGGTAGAATAGTTTGCCCGGAACAGCCTGCTGTTCGCCTTCGCTTATCATATACCCGTGTACCTCACCTATGCGCGTGAGTCCCACAAGCACTCCGGAATTGTTATCATTCCGCAGTCCGCGTTTTACGTTGTATTTATCGTACAGGGATGCGTCTATGTAATCACAGCCGGACAAGCCCTGCACGTAATCTTTCACTATGCTCATATATACAGTATAAATGAATGAAGCCCCCAGCCGCAACAGGGCAGACGTGTTTGCGGCGGGGTTATTAAACCATATGCGTAAAAAGCACAGCAATTTTACTTTCAGCCGCCTCTGGCATAAGTGGTAATAAACAGAAGGAAATCATCCCGGCTTTGGAACTCAAATGCCCGGAAGAAGGTACGAAAAGTATCGCGGAATTCCGTCCTCCTCCCGAAGTACGAACGCGCTTTCTGAAAGTTTTCATCACATAGTATCATCAACCAGTGAACCCAAAACGCCAAAAGATTCAAAATACAATATATCTCACAGGCATGGCTTTCGCAAAACAGGCATTTTAATGCTACTGCTACCATACCCGCCCCTCGTAAACTTCTCAGTCCGGTATATCCTCATTTATAATAATAAGTTCAGCACATTACCTGCGCGTGGGTAATGTGCTAAACTTGTTGTAACTATTCAGCGGGGGGGAAGTCGCGGCAATTTGCCGACCCCTAGCTACAGCCCCGCACTCCGGTCGATATGCCCGCGCCTACGGCGCGCCCGTACCTCCCTACGTTTGGTATCCCCCCCCCCCCCTCTGCGGGGCACTGTCAACAAGTTAAGAGTAGACACCCCGCAAGAACTGTGATAAGCCGGAATAAGGGAGGGTATTATGGGAAAAAAAACTGTTTTGAAACAGTCCGAAACTTGTTGGAAGGAACG
>JAITDS010000077.1 GCA_031282435.1 Spirochaetaceae bacterium | reverse complement strand
CGTTCCTTCCAACAAGTTTCGGACTGTTTCAAAACAGTTTTTTTTCCCATAATACCCTCCCTTATTCCGGCTTATCACAGTTTTTGCGGGGTGTCTACTCTTAACTTGTTGACAGTGCCGCAACGCCCCCCCCCCCCCCCTTCCGGCGGTGGTTTGGTTCCCCGATAACAAAGGCGCCGGGTAGTTGCCAATAATTTCAGGACATAATCGTCGTTTGCGCGCTTGCCGCGAGGTGGTTCATCTTTTTAACGCGGCCATACACGTGCCAGCTATGTGTTGAAAGTGAAAGTCCGAAACATTAGAATTAAATCATGAAGCGTTTAACTTGTATAATAACGTTCACGACTTTATTTATTACGCTTCCATTGAACGGCGAGACAAAGATAATGACGGCGGAGGGCAGCGGACTGCTGATTAAAAGTTTGCCGCCAGCGGCTAAAGTTTATGTTGACGGCATAGAACGCGGGTATACGCCGCTTTTGTTAGATAATATAAACCCCGGCATCCACACCTTGCTGCTCACCAAAGACCGGTACAAAGACTGGTCGTCCCAGATTACAGTTTCTTCGCAGGAACGATTGGAAGCCTTAATAGACCTTATCCCGTTGACAGGTAAAATCACAGTAAATCTAATCAAAGAGACAACAGAAGAGCCGGCGTTTTTTGAGCCGCATATCTTTTTGGACGGCGTTGAGCAGGAAAGCGAAGAATTTGATGCCCCGGCAGGCTGGCATACCGTAAAAGCAAGCGTATTCGGACGGGAAGATGCTCAAAAAACGATTCTTGTAGGAGATAATGAAAATATCATTATTGATTTTGAGCTAAAACGCGCCGTGTTTGAAATTAGCGGCCTGCGGCTAAGCCGTTCCGCGTTTAATCCCGTGGGTATGAGAGCGAGCGGGGTTGTAACCGTTGATTTTAACGTAAACGCGCCGGGAAGCGGCCTTTTAAAAGTTCTTGACGATGCGGATAACGTGGTATTTGTTTCCGCATTTGATTCTTTCAAGCGGTCCGGCCAGCGTTACGTATGGAACGGGAAAAATCAGGAAGGCGGCATACTTGCCGATGGAAACTACAGAATCGAAATTGACGCTGAAGACAGCGAAAGCAATACAACGGATACTTTATCCATTACGGTAAAAATAGATTCCACCCTAGATGACCAGCCGTTAACGCTTATATCCGCTCAGCCCGGCCTATTATTTGTTCCGTTTAGCATAACGCCGTCCAAAGGCGGCTTTCAGATCGAGACAAGTCTGGCAGCCGGCATGAATTTTGACGCTCTGATGTTTTCCGCGGCCTTGTGCTTTACGCCGCTGGATACGTGGCAATTTGCCGCCGCCGTAAACATCCATGCCGGTAAGGACGGCTCGACGGACGCTTCAGCCGCGGGAAGCGCGAAAAAAGAGTTAGTTAAACCTGCCGGACTCATTCCCGGCATCGCGGTGGCCATTAGCTACAGATGGGCAGCGGACAATCCTATGAGGGCTTTCGGCGTAAAACCGGGCATACAGATTTATACCCCGTTTAGCTGGCGGATTGCGGGAGGCGGACTTTTCCTTAACTTCGCGCCGTCAGTTATATGGATGAGTAAAGACGGTCTTTTACAGGAAGCTCTGCCTCATTTTGCGGTTTCAAAAGGTATTTTATACAATTATAAAATTATATCCGTCGGTTTATCCGGCCAGTCGGTAATAGGTCTTGATGATTTTTACGCTGCCGCCGCGGAATTAAGGTTTACACCATGGGCTTCAAACCTTAGCATAGGCCTACAGGCAGGCGCTTCGTTCAGCAAAGATAAGATTTACTGGTCAGGCGGACTTTCCATAGGCGCGTTTTTCTGATGAAAGGCTTGGAGACGCTGTACGAGGACGATGAGTGCATCGTCATCAATAAACCGGCGGGGCTTCCGGTACAGGGAGGGCGGGGAGTGTCCGTGAGTCTTGACGTGATTTTGGCGGATTTATGGAAACCGCGCCCCCTTTTGGTCCATAGGCTTGACAAAGAAACCTCCGGCGTAATTTTAACCGCAAAAACGCCGTCTGCCGCCGCTTATTTTTCACGAATCATAGCGGGGAAAAACGCCGTTAAAAAATATATCGCGCTTTGTCATTGCGCGGAAGGCGCGCCGGAGCAAATTTCAGGCGTGATAACAAACGGTTTAACACAAAAAGGCGTTCTAAAAGACGCTGTTACTTATTACAAGCGGTTTGCGGAAAAAGACGGCTTCGCTCTATTTCAAATTGAATTAGGAACCGGCAGGACGCATCAGATACGCCGCCACCTTTCGCAAAGCGGTCTTCCTGTAATTGGCGATGACAAATACGGGGATTTTTCGTTAAACAAACGCTTTCGCAAAGAATGCGGCGTAAAGCAAATGTTGCTGCACGCATCGAGCCTTTCTTTTCCGCCGCAAAACGGAAAAACTATTGAAATATCCGCTCCAATACCCGCTTATTTTAACAAGGCGCTTGAAATTTTAGGTATTGCACAGATAAATAATCTGATTTAATATCTTTAGTATCTATTGTAAATAAGGATTTTTCCCGATAATATAGCGTATGTCTGATATTGAATTTTTATCAAAATTGAAAGAAGCGCTTGACGCGCGGCGCGCATGGTTTGATAATTACGAGTTACCGAAGCTTAAAGAAGAATTTCGCGTGTTTCACACAAATATTTCCATACTATATGATTTATTTGCTAAAAAAGGATTTATCATCGAAGATATTTATAAAAATGAAGCCAAGGTCGGCGATTTGTCCGTTCCGCCAACCGGCTCTTTTTCTGATGCCAACAAGCGCGAACAGCTTGGAATGAGAATAGCGGCTCTTGATAACGAACTTGATTTTTTGGTCAACTTTCACGGATTTACCGTATCCGCCCTGAATCAGGATAAAATTAAAATAATAATAGGAATAGTAAAGTATATTGATTGGCTGCATCTTACGCCGGACGGAATTAACGTTACCACACAGGCTGTAAGCGACGTTGTGTCAAATATAAGGCATGGGGCCAGCGATCCGATTACGTCAAAGACTCTTACCGATTCGCTTGCGGCGCTTTCCGGCGTTACAAGAACAATCATAAATACGCTTAAACTGATAAGCGATTTTAATCGTGAACAGTATAAATATGATATCCGCGTCAACGTAACCTCGTCAATGAGCGCTTCTGAAGCTACTCCGTCAAACATTAACAAAAAGTTTAGTCAGACTATGGGCGGAAAGCCGTTCTATGTAGAGCTTATTAACGAGCTTATAAAAGAAGACTACTCGGCGGATTCTAAGGCTCTGCAAGCCGGCGTATTACAGCGGCTTACGGTAGAGATGAACAACCCCTCAAAAACGGCAAAAACCAGCCATTCTTTTAAGTCCATTTTGATGGAAGGGCTTAATTCTTTATCCTTAGCGTCATCGATTCTTTCTGAAATACTTGTGAAAATCAAACGAAACAGTGATTTTCTGGAAAATCAGAAACACGGGATTTGGGAATTTATTAAAAAACTTGTTGCCCAAATTACAAACGCCGAAAAGGATCAAACAATATACGAACTTGAATCTATTGACGCTAACACCAATAAACTTGTCCGTGAAAAAATTAATTTTAATACTTTTTGCTCAATGCTTGAAAAGCGAATTGATATTTTAGCCGCGTTTTCTTTAAGCGGAAATTCCGTAAAAAAGCTTGAGGCTATGGATGAAGAGAGCCTTAAAAACCTGTTTCAGCGCAATATAAAAGAAGTTGAAAACTATCACAAATTACTGGATAAATTTGATAACTATTTTAAAAATGCCGTTGAAAAATCCAGCCGCTCTAAAATTAACGGAATCAAGCCGGAACTTTCGGCGTTGAAAAATATAACTATTAAAGCAAATGAAAAATTACAGGATTATAATATCGGGAAAGAAGAAGAAAAGCAATTCCAGCAGCTTGGTATTGATAATTGATAATCGGGCTTGTACGCCAACTTGATTGCTTGCCGGCTAAGTTGCGGAAAAGCTTGCAAGTCCTTGCAAAATGCGCGGCATTTTGCGTTTTTTAAGCGGAAGTTGTTCGAAAACTGAAGTTTCCGAATAATTTTATTAAATTTTGTACCGGAGAAAGTCAATTTTGATAAATTATAAAATACGATATGCTTCGGCGCGGATGATGCTTTTTTTACTCTTGCTATGCGCCGTATTTTTTAATGTAAGCGCGCTTAACGCGGACGATGATGATGACGAAACGCCCGATTACGCGCAGAAGCGGCCTCCTATTATCAGTCGTGATTCACTTACGATGACAATGTCCAGCAGAGATATAGAACTGGATTTCAGAAAGTCTTACCTTGCGAATGAAGCTCAGTTTTATACCGGTTTATACGAGGGGCTTTTTTCATACCATCCGCTTACTATGGAGCCGGTTCCGGCCGCGGCAAGCCGTTGGAATTTGTCAGACGACAAAAAAGTCTGGACTTTTACGCTGCGCGACAATGCCCGTTACTGGAATGGCGATGCCGTTCTTTCCGGAGATTTCCGCAACGCATGGTTCTCCCAGCTTGAAGCCGGACGCAATTCTCCTTACTCGTCCTTGTTCGATATTATAGAAGGCGCAAAAGATTACCGTATGGGGCGCATTTCTGACAAAAGCAAGGTCGGCATAGAAGCGCCTAATGATAAAACTCTGGTAGTGCGTCTTGTTTCTCCAGCATCGTTCTTTCCAAGTATGCTGTGCCATCATTCGTTCAGCCCCATACATCCTTCTATGCTGAAAGTCGAGGATTGGTCAAAGACCAGCCCGATATCTAACGGCCCGTACTACTTGTTAGAGAACAAAGGTAAGGTAAAAACGCTTGCCCGTAATGAACTGTATTGGGACGTTGGGGATGTAACACTCAAGACAATAACCGTACAGCTTATTGATGACGGGGACGAGGCCTCCGCTATGTGGAATTCCGGTGAGGCCCGCTGGATTTCCGGCGAAGTAAATCTCGAAACGCTTACCGACTTATCCGGCATCGTAGTAAATCCTATGTTTGCGACACATTACTATTTTATACGCTCCGCTCACAAGCCTTGGAACGACTGGCGCGTCCGCCGCGCTCTGACTCTCGCTCTGCCTTGGGGCAACATACGCGAAGGCTACCCTATGCCTGCGGATACACTGATATATCCTATCGTGGACTACCCTGAAATCGAGGGGCTTGATACAACGGATATAGAAGAAGCAAAAAAACTTCTTGTCGAAGCCGGCTATCCTGACGGCAAAGGCCTGCCTGAATTGGTGTTGCGGCTTACTCCGTCAATGGAAGCGGCGCGTATAGGCGGCATCATGTCGTCATCATGGATAGACGGACTTGGAGTGCCTGTAAGAATAGAGGTTTTTCCGTTTGACAAATACTTCGATTCGCTGAAAGAAGACGGTTACGATGTAGCTTCTTCGACATGGATAGGAGATTTTGCCGATCCGTACACGTTTTTGCAGATGTGGCGGCGCGATTCTAATCTGAATGACGCGCATTATGATGATCCGGACTACGAAAAACTGATAAATAGATCAATGGAAGAAGAGGGCGAGCCTCGTTTGAAAACGCTTTCGGAAGCGGAGGAACTTCTGTTGAGCAGGGGTACGGTACTGCCCATATCGTACAGTTTCGCCGTCAACATAGTCGATAAAGGTGAAATAGCCGGCTGGTTCAGCAATGTGTTAGACATACATCCGTTCAAGTACCTTTCTTTCAAAGCGTTCAGGCCGTTGCCGGGTGTCGTATATGCCGGCGATTACGGCGTTAATCGTGAATAATTTTACACATTTTGATAAAAGCGGAAACGCGGTAATGGTCGATGTGGGCGCTAAGGATATAAGCCCGCGTAAAGCTACGGCTAAAGGAACAATAATCCTGAACAAAGATACGCTTGCCGCTATAAAAAGCGGCGCTTCAAAAAAAGGAGACGTGCTGGGCGTAGCGCGTATCGCCGGAATTATGGCGGCAAAAAAAACTTCGGATATTATTCCGCTTTGCCACACGCTTAATTTTGATTCTTGTACTATTGATTTTAACATATTGGAAAACAGCGAAACCGAAGAACAGCAGATTGAATCGGTATGTACGGTGAAATTATCCGGCAAAACCGGCGCCGAGATGGAGGCGCTAACCGGCGTTTCTATTTCACTGCTTACAATTTACGATATGTGCAAGGCCATTGAACGCGGCATGGTAATTTCCAACATAAGGCTTGAAGAAAAATCCGGCGGTAAAAGCGGTTTGTGGCATCCCGGTAAACGCTGATTGACACACGGAAATTATAGGACTTTCAATAAGCCGGTTGCTTATCGAACAAGTTTTAGCGGTTGTTGGCCAAGCCATGCTTGGCAACTCTATTAGGGCGTGTTCACTCTAATGAAATTATGATACGGTGGAGAAGCGTATGTTTTGTAAAAATTTTGCCACCCCCCCCCCCCCCCTAGTTCCAGCTATCGCAGAATGTTCAACAACCCGTGCCGTCTTCACTACCCCCGCATACTCACACGTCGATATTCCGGTCCGTAAAAATCATCAAAAAACCGGCCTAGCCGTTATATTTTTTGAACACTACTACGCCGTTATGCCCGCCGAATCCTAAGTTGCCGGAAGCGGCGGCGTTGATTGTGCCGTACTGCACTTTATTCGGAACATAATCCAGATCACATTCAGGGTCAGGGGTGTCCTGATTGATTGTGGGCGGGAAAAACCCTTCGCGTATCGCAAGTATGCTTGCTATAGCCTCAAGACCACCGCCGCCAGCGACGCAGTGGCCTGTCATGCTTTTTGTGCTGGAAATTTTTAATTTACGGGCATGATCCCCAAACGCGATTTTTATCATCTTTGTTTCCACCGCATCGTTTATCCGTGTTGAAGTACCGTGCGCATTGTAGTATTGGATATCTTCCGGTTTAAGACCGGCGTCAGCAAGCGCCAGCTTTATGGCTCTTGCGCCGCTCTCGCCGGAAGGTTCGGGAGCCGTTATGTGGTAGGCATCCGCGCTCACTCCGTAGCCCGCAAATTCAGCAAGTATGGGCTGGCCGCGTTTTTTCGCGTGTTCTTCACTTTCAAGCACGAGTATACCCGCGCCTTCGCTTAAAACAAAGCCGTCCCTGCCTGCGTCAAACGGGCGGCTTGCTTTTTCAGGATCATCGTTGTGGCTCGCCGAAAGCGCCTGAAGCCGCTCGAAGCCTCCAATACCGAATGACGTAATGAGAGATTCGGTGCCGCCGGATACGGCTACGTCGCATCTACCGGCGCGGATTAAATCAAGCGCCTGTCCAAGAGCGTCCGCTCCGGACGCGCAGGCGGTAACTTGCGTATAAGCCATACCCTTTAAACCGTATACCATAGACACGTTGCCCGCCGCTTCATTATTTATCATCAAGGGCGCGGTGAGCGGAAGCATACGGTCGGGGCCGGATTCAAAAAGTTTTTTGAAAGATTCGGTAACTATTTCAAGACCGCCCATGCCGTTGCCAAGTATGACTCCGCAGCGTTCAGGGTCGCGGTTTATACGCCGCGCCGCGTCCAAAAGTCCTGCCTGAGTCAAGGCTTGAAAAGCGCCGGCCACGGCAAATTGTGTAAAAAGCGCCATTTTACGAGCGTCTTTCGGCTCAATCCAGACGGAACTGTCAAAATCCTTAACTTCACCCGCTATCCTTACTTTATGCGCGGATGCGTCAAAACGTGTAATTTTACTTATGCCGCTTTTTCCGGCTTTCAGCGCATCCCGAAATTCATCAAGCGATTTACCTATGGGAGAAATTACACCCATTCCGGTAACTACAACTTTTTTCATTCAATCAATCCTCCGAATTACATGAACATTCCACCGTCTACAGGTATTACCTGTCCGGTTATATAAATCGATTCGTCAGAAGCTAAAAACAGCGTCGCGGCGGCAACGTCTTCCGGCGTTCCCATACGTTTCAGGGGTATCAACATTAGTGTTTTTTCTTTCGCTTCGTCCGTCATCGCGCTTGTCATATCTGTAGCGATAAAACCGGGCGCTACCGCATTAACCCGCACTCCGCGGGAAGCGGCTTCCTGCGCCAAGCTCTTTGTAAAACCTATAACGCCTGCCTTCGCGGCGGCATAATTTGCCTGCCCGCCGTTCCCGTGTATACCAACAACGCTTGCCATATTGATAATAGAGCCGCCGCGCTGCCGTATCATGGCCCGCCCCACCGTTCGGGCTATGATGAAAGGAGCGCTAAGGTTCACGTCAATGACTTTCTGAAAGTCGGCAAAGTTCATTCTAAATGAAAGGTTGTCGCGGGTTATTCCGGCGTTATTTACCAGTATATCAAAACCGTTTGCTTTTTTTATTAGATCTTCTATCAATGGTTCAACTTGTTCAAGCTCTCCCAAATCGGCGCATACCCAGTGCAGTCTTCCTTCCGATTTGGCAATCCGCTCCGCAAGTCCGTCCGGCTCTTTCGTTCCTATGCCCCAAACCTCCGCCCCTTCCGCAGTAAAACGGTCAGCTATCGCCTTTCCTATGCCTCGGGACGCTCCTGTTACTAGGGCTTTTTTATTTTGTAAACGCATCGTTTTCTCCTGTAATTTTTATCGCCGCGGGGTGAACCGGGCTGTCTGGTCTTAATTTTCATGCTTTTCATTTAATTCTAGGCGGCGTTGATTTTATCTATATCCTCAATTGTTCCGGCGGGATGGCAGGGAATTGCCGAACCGGTATCTTTCCAAAGACCGCAAAGAGTTTTTCCCGGTCCAAGCTCCAGAATAGCATCCGGTTTCATCGCGCTTATCGCGGTCTCTTCATCCAGCCAGCGTACCGCGCCGCAAATTTGGCGCAGCGCAAGCGTTTTTGCTTCTTCGCCGCTCATTACTTGTTTTCCGGTAACGTTTGAAAAAAAAGGAATTACAGGGTTGGAAAATTTAACAGTTTCCAGCGTAGCGGCAAATTTGTCCGCCGCTTCTTTCATCAGCGGACTGTGGAACGGACCGGCTACGGCCAGTTTTATAACGCGCCTTATTCCCGTTTCTACAAACCGTTTTTCTTTGAAGCGCGTCTCCGCTTCGTTCAGCGCGGCGGCGCTGCCGGAAATTACAATCTGCCGCGGCGAATTATAGTTGGCGATGTACAGGTCTTTCAGTCCCGCGTTTGTCCATTCCGATACGGCTTTTTCAACCACTTCGGGGGCTAGACCCATTACCGCCGCCATGCCGCCGCCAGCCGCGAGCGCCGCTTGCCGCATCAGTTCCCCCCGGCGCGCGGTAAGCCGCAGACTGTCTTCCGCCGTTATGATTCCGCATAGCGCAAGAGCGGCGTACTCTCCTAAACTGTGTCCGGCGCAAGCGCTTGGAATAACGCCGCGTGATTTTAATATGCAAGCCGCGGAAAGGTTCACGAGTGTTATCGCGGGCTGGGCTATATCGCTTCGTTTTAATGTTTCATCGTCCGCTTCGGCAAGTAATTTTCGTATGTCTGTGTTCATAATTTCCGCCGCGCATCCGCACAATTTTTTTGCCTCATCCGCGGCATCAAACAGGTCTATTCCCATTCCCTTACGCTGGGCGCCTTGTCCGGGGAATAAAAATATATTTTTCTTTTCCGTCATATTCTCCTTGGTCTCTACGGGCTGCCGTCTTATAAACGCTTCATTTGCGGTAGGTGAAGCCCTATGACAAAAATCAAATAAATGTCATTCTAATTACCCTAGACAATTACCCCCTCTTTGTCAAGCGCCGCGCGGCCATTGTCGGAGGACAATAGAAATGTCAGGTCGTATAGGACATTTCTATTGAACTTATTTGTACTGGTCAAACAGGGTGCTTACCTCTTTTACCAGTAACGGCTGGTCTTCCCGGATGATTTCTATGGAGTCATCAAGTTTTGTCCGTACGACGGTTATGTCCTGAAATTATTGGTAACTACCCGGCGCTTTTGTTATCAGGGAACCAAACCACCACCGGTATGGGGGGCGGGGCGTCTTTGACGCCATCGGGGGCCGCGCCCCTGCAGAGGGGGGGTAAGCGGAAAACCAAACGTAGGGGGTACGGGCGCGCCGTAGGCGCGGGCATATCGACCGGAGTGCGGGGCTTTAGCGAGGGGTGGGGCCGATTGGCCGGGGCGGGTGGGGGGGGGCCGCCCCCCCCCCCCCGCGGGCGGGTGGGGGGGGAGTGTGGGCGGGCGGGCAGCGGGGGGCCGCGCCCCTG
>JAITDS010000044.1 GCA_031282435.1 Spirochaetaceae bacterium | reverse complement strand
CCCAACCCGACTGCTTGTCGGGTTGGCGGACAAGTCCCGCAAAATGCGCGGCATTTTGCGGTTTCAAGCGGAACTTGGCCAAGCCAAGCATGGCCGCCTTGCTTGGCTTGCGTAAACTTGAAGTTTACGAACAACTATATTTTATAGATAAATAATCTTAGCCGCCTTGCGCGTCTTGCGGGAGTAAATATGTTTGATGTAAAAATTATTTGGAAAGAACGGCTTGTTCATGTCCTAAACGCTTTATTAAAAGAAGCCGGTATCTCGGAATCGCTTACTATTAACGATATAATCGCTGAAAAGCCGCCTAAACCGGAGATGGGCGACATTGCTTTTCCGATGTTTAGCTTCGCTAAACTTTTTAAGAAACCGCCGCAGCAGATTGCCGCCGCGGCAGCGGAAGCCCTTAAAGACGGCGCGGAAGCGTGCGGCCCCTACGTCAATGCGCGCCTTGACCGCGCCGTGTTACCGGCGGCTATCCTTGGAGCCGTTTTTGATACTAGCAAGGACTTTTGCGGCGGCGATACGCTTAAGGGACACCGTATAATGGTGGAGTTTTCCAGCCCCAATACGAATAAGCCGCTTCACCTTGGACATCTGCGAAACAATGTGCTGGGCGAAAGCATCTCCCGCATACTTGCCGCCTGCGGCGCGGAAGTGTACAAGGTATGTATAATTAACGACCGTGGAATACATATCTGTAAGTCCATGCTTGCGTACATCGAAAAGTTTAACAACATAAGCCCGGAAGAGGCCGCTAAAAAGCCCGATCATCTTGTCGGTGACTGTTATGTGGAATTCAATACAATGTCAAAATCCGACAGCGGGGCTGAAGAGCGGGCGCGTGAACTACTTCGTAAATGGGAGGCGGGAGACGCGGCGACAACGGAGCTTTGGAAAAAAATGAACGGCTGGGCAGCGAGCGGCATAAAAGAAACATACAAACGCACAGGCATATCGTTTGACAAATACTATTTTGAAAGCGATACATATTTACGCGGCAAGGAAGAAGTGCTGAAGGGTCTTGAAAAAAATATTTTCTACCGTGAGGATGACGGCTCTGTTTGGGCGGATCTTAGCGCCGAAAATCTCGATAAAAAAACATTGCTTCGTAAAGACGGCACTTCTTTGTATATAACGCAGGATTTTGGCACCGCCATACTGCGGCACGAGGACTGGCCTTTTGACAAACTAATTTATGTGGTGGGAAGCGAACAACGCTATCATTTTCAGGTATTATTTACGCTGCTTTCACGGCTTGGCTTTGATTGGGCGCGGGATTTATACCATCTTTCCTACGGCATGGTAAATTTGCCGGAAGGTAAAATGAAAAGCCGTGAAGGCACCGTTGTAGACGCGGACGACCTTATAGACAAGCTGCGGGATATGGCGCTTGCTGAAATCCGCGAAAAGGAGCGCGAGGAAGCCGTAGGCAACGCCGAAGAAACCGCCGAGAAAATAGCCCTTGGCGCTCTGCATTATTATCTGCTGCAAATCACGCCCGAAAAAGATATGTTGTTCAATCCCGCCGAATCGCTTTCGTTTAACGGTAATACGGGGCCTTATTTGCAGTATATGGGCGCCCGCATATCGTCAATTTTGAAAAAAGAAGATGTAAAAAATTATTCCGCGCCTAGCCCCGCCGCCGCCGCTCTGCTGACAAGCGACGCTGAATGGGAACTGTTAAAAACGATAGCCTCATGGCCCGAAACTTTAGACGAAGCGGCAAAAAAAATGAACCCCGCGCTGATAACATCTTGGCTGTACGAACTCGCGAGAAACTTCAGCCGGTTTTATCACGACTGCCCGATACTAAACGCGGAAAGCGTAGAACTTAAAAACGCCCGCATGGCGCTCTGCCTTGCCGTACTACGTGTAATGCACGCCGCCTTTGACCTTGTCCGCATACCTTTCCTAGAGGCAATGTAAGCAACCCGCCAGCCCGCCGGCAGGTTCACCGCCTTGCGTTGGGTTTGAAAAGAACCTTGCCTTCGAAATCTGCTGCCACTGCCTAACGCATAGAGCTTCCTCCCTTGCTTTCAGCGCGAAAAAGAAGTTGACTTCCGGGAGATATACTTAAATCGGGTAAATTCATAATAAAAATTCGGGCGCATTTTTGCCTGCCGTGCGGCAGGCAAAAACCGGGCTATCCGCTCTTATGAAAACGCAAGCGTTTTCATACCGCTTCTATCCCTTGCGCGTCGCAAGCGCGTAGCGCTTGCTTAATCCCGTTATAAACCGGAAGCCCTGACCACGCCGCAACCGGTACGTATTGCGCCATAATTAAAAAATCCAGCCGAACCGCTAAAGCGCTTACTCCTGTGATACTCCTTTGCGCGGCCAGTTTCAAGAGCCGTTTCAGTGCATTGCCCATCTCGCGGCAATTAGGCGTAAGGCCGGGTGCCAGTAGTTGAGCGGGGGGGTCAGACACCGGTAGACCACTTCCATGGCATCGCGCATGGCCTGTCCATCTCACCACCCCACCTCCCCCACGGTCTCACGCGCCACACCGCCGTTTTTTGCTCCACGAAGCAATTGTCGTTTTTACTGTAGGACGGCCGGCGTAATGCGCCTTGTGAACCCGCCCCATTGCCGCTGTCAACGACCGGTAGGGGAAGTGAAGTTCGCCCCGGATCCGGTGTATACGTTCTTTGACCCGGCAACGGGCGCTATTGAGCAGGACGTGTTCCCCGGTCAAACCGGAACCCTCATAGGTTTGCTCTTAGGCAGAACCAGTGTAATTTGGGTCGGATTTTTATTCGCATTGGGGTCTAATACCCATATGCGTTTACTTAGGAACAAGCAACCTGTAAAGCGCCGGGAGCCGTTTTCTTTTTGAATTGGCACAAAGTTCCGCAACCTGATGTATATTTTCAAGCGCATCC
>JAITDS010000243.1 GCA_031282435.1 Spirochaetaceae bacterium | reverse complement strand
GAAAAGCAGTATAATAGGACGGCGGAAACAGACGGCATGGTCTAATGAATATCTTGAACGCCTGCTCTTTCAATCTTCTTTCGCCTCTGATTCCGGATAATTTATATGCGCTCGCCCTGGAATGCCTGTACTTCCGGGTGTATCCCGTTCTGTGTAATAATAAGTTGAATCACTATTTTCATAGAGACGAAAAGCTTTATAGGCGTTAACCCAACCGGAATTGCCTGAATTCATTCCAAATGTACTGTTTGCTTTAGCAACATAAGGAGTTGGCGCATTGTCTGCTGTCATGGTATTTGGAGTTACTATAATTACTTCCAATGGCTCCGGTGTCCCAAAAAACAACCTTGCTTTCCCCGAAGTATCGCCTATATATCCCCTTATAGCCTTTCTAGCTATACCTCCAACTCCTACATAAAGTTTTGAAGCGGTACGTGCTAAGTCTTCTACTCCCACATAAAAATCTTTACTCATAACAAATATAAATTTCTCCTGTTGGTAATGCTGAACTTCCTACAACGAGCGGAGCTGTTCCTACCGATATATTTCTAACTTGTGAAGAAGTAGTCGGAGAGGCCATTGCGGAAAGTAATCCTGTTAAAGCTCCTCCCGATTTAGCTAATTTTAAATTTATAGCTTCTGTTAAAACCGCGTACATTGCCTTGATTACCGCCTGCGTTACAGAGCCGTCCGTATTCTCGCCTGTATAGTTGTTGTACAGTTTGGCTACACCGGAATAATCGGAAGTTGCAGTTCCTACCACGTCCTGCCCCACGTCCGTCCAGACATACACGGCGGGGTCGGTGTCCGGCGTGTTTGTCAGTACCCGCTTGTGATTTTCGTTATTATATTTGTTACGCACCCGCGTATTGTTGAATATCTCGGCGGCGGCGCGCGTTGCGCCGCCTATGACGTATGTACTGGCGGACGGGTCATCCCCGTCAAAGGCGAACTCGCCGCCCGCGCCCCAAATGTCTTCGCAGGCGTATTCTATCAGTTGTTCCTGGGTGAGTCCCGACGAGGGAACGCCGAAATCATAAGCGGTCAACGCGCCACCTTTGCCCTGCCCCAAATCAATCAGCGCCTGTAAAGCCGCGTCCGCGTTTTGCCGCGCCGCCGTCTCGTCCCCCAGCGCCCCGTTTATCGCGGCGGCTGCGGCTTCTACCTTGCCGTCTATCACCGCCGCGTTATCTTCGCTTGCCGCCACGAACGAGGAAAACAGCGCCACGGTTGCCTTGCGGGCTACGCCCGCTTTTTCCGTTACCGTGTTCAGCACGTCCGGCTGGTCTATGATAAACGCGTCATTCTCGTGTAATTCATCCGCGGGAATATATTCCTGCATTTCTTGTTTATAATCCGACATATATACTCCTTAAATAATTTAATTTTCCGGTGGTTCTGGAATATGCAACTCTATTAGCATACCGCCCCTTGCCGCCACGAGGCGGCCGTCCCTGTCCCTCAATAACGGCGGCAGGGCTGCCGCCGTTGCGCCAATATCACCCCCGCCCCCGCCGTTGCCGCCCATAGCCAGAGCCGCGTCCGCCGTTGCCTGCGCTGTAGCTATATCAGCCGCTAGACCGCCTTCCGCCTCTTGCGCTCTATCGGTCTCGGCGGCTATCGCGTCCGCCAGTTCCATTTCGTCTACGAAATCAAGGTTGTCAGAAAAATACGTCCACCCATCGTCTCCGGCTATCAACTGCCAGACACCGTTGTTTTCGCCGTCCTTAATAACGCGGCAAAGATAGTTGGTTGTAGGGCTTAATGTAGAAGGGTCGGCTAGCTCATCCTTAGTGTCAACGGCGGGAAGCCACGTTTGCCCTGCTAGCGCCGCCTCCGCGATAGCCGCGTTCCGGTCGATAACCTCCGCCGCTTGCGCCGCCTGCCGCACCTGCGCCTCCGCCGCTATGTCTCCGGCTAGGCCGCCCTCCGCGCTCTGCGCCCGTTGCGCCTCTATGGTTACTGCGGCAGCGGCGGCTACAGCCGCTGCCGCCGCTTCGTCAGCCGCCCGCTTCGCGTCAGAAAGGTCGTAAACATCAACGCTGGATACCCATCTGCCGTAAAGCCACGCGCCGGAGTTAGCGTTTGTTTCGCTCTGAACAGCCTCGTTTCCGGTGTCGATTTCCGATACCTGCCACACGCCGTCAATGATTATGTCCATCAGAACGAGGGTTGCGTCCGTGTAGGTCATATCGCCGGAGGCTGAAAGGTCGAAGCGTCCGCCGTCAACGAAAATGATGCTGCCTGCCGCCTGCGGCGCGGGAGGCGCTGCCGTTGTGTCGAATATTACCACGCCCAACACATCCCCCACATCCGCCTGCGCGAGCGTCTTAGTTTGCGGCGTAAAAATCAGATTGGCTTTTTTCGGCAGTTCGTCAAGCGCTTCTTTGCCGTCCTCAAAGGCTTCGTCCGCCGTCTCTTTTACTTCGTTTACGGCGGCGACAAGATTTGATTTGCTCTCTGTATGCAGATTTCCCGGAGCGCCTTCCACCTCTTTGGCTCTGTCGGTTTCGACTTTTACCTTACTGTCAATAAGCGCATCAACATCGCCGCCAGCGCGGGCGGCAAATACTTCTATCTGTTTGCCGGTTACCTTGCGCCCAAGCCGCCGTCAGGATCGGGCGCGGCGACTACCCCCTCGAACTTTGTTTCGGGCGTAACTTCCTGTATCGGCGTTAAATCATTTATTCCAAGCGCCATAAAAACTCCTGTAAAATAAAAAAGGCGCACTACCCCCTGCCCCGATAAATCGGAGTTACGGATAATGCGCCTCTGTTTCTTCAGTCAGCGATTATTTTGATATATTAAAACATCTGTGCTATGTGGTCAACATACATGAATTCAGTTTTGTATCCCGCGGCAACGTCAACGGTACGCAGGGTTCTGAAAAGCGGCTCGGGCGTTTCATCCGCCGCCCGCAGATATTTACCAATCGTGTCCATGACAATATCGTACATCGTTAGAATGTCTTTAACCGGCGCGGCTTGCAACGGGACGTTATAGCCGTTCACAAGCGGGTCGGGTACTGTAGGTGTTCCCGTAAACGCGGGGCTTTCAAGCGGAGCTTTTAACGCGAGACCGCCGTCGACATATTTAAGCGTAGCATAAGCGGACAGGTCGATTTTCGCCTCGTTTTCGCGCCAAACCTTCGCGTCGCCGTCCCGCCAGTAATCGGGTTCGTTTTCATCACGCATGAGCGCCTGCATCCCGCTGCATAAACCGGAGGGATATATCCCGTCGTGCGGAACGGGCGGGTCGGCGTTCATCCATGCGTCCAATTCCGCCTTATTGTCGAATACAAGCGCGACTACAGCGCCGAGAGCTATGTCCCTTACTTCGTCAATCCCCGCCTGTAAAACCGCGTCCGCGTTAATTCGTTGGGTACGCTCGGTGTTTACCATTTCAACAATCTGCGCCGAAGTAGCCTGCTGCGCCGCAAGCGTTACAAGCTGTTCCACCGTATAGTTGTTGTACCCGGTCAATGAACCACCTCGCGGCAAGCCGCGAGGTATCTTGTAAGCGTTGAAATTATTTACGTGGTTCGTTCTGTAAGGAAATTATTTAACTGTGTGGGGTCTAATACCATTTTTTATTTGGCGTTGCCAGCTCGAACCGCCCTAAAGGGCGGGGTATTAGACCCCACTGCAAATTAAGAAAAATAGTTGTAATGTTAAACCGCCGCAATCACTTTGAAAAGCCGTTGACTTTTACCGCGCAATCTATTACCATTAATAAGTTTTATAATTATGACACAGTCACAAGAAGATTATCTTGAAATGGTTAGTTTTCTTTCGGATGAAGGGAAAGTTCGCGTTACCGACATAGCCGCGCGGCTAGGTTTTTCTAAACCCTCCGTGCTTACCGCGCTTAGACTGCTGGAAAAAAAAGAGCTGGTCAGCCATGAACGTTACGGAAACGTATCGCTTACTGAAAAGGGACGTAAATTTGCCGCGGAAATACGCGAGAGGCATTTCTTAATCAAAGAATTTTTGCTCAAAAATCTTGGTGTAAGCGAAGAAAACGCCGAAAAAGATGCCTGTAAAATGGAACACATACTTTCCGAAGAAACTTTTGAGAAAATTAGAAACTTTGTAAATTCTAACAACTCCAAAATTTAATGGATTACGACTGCGTTGTTATAGGCGGCGGACACGCCGGCATAGAGGCCGCGCTCGCGGCTGCGAGACTGAACTGTTCCGTTTTGATGATAACCCAAAACCCCGATAGAATAGGAGCGCTTTCTTGCAATCCCGCGGTTGGCGGGCTTTCCAAAGGCAACCTTGTCCGCGAAATTGACGCCCTCGGCGGCGAAATGGGACGGCTTATCGATAAAAGCATGATACAGTACCGCGTACTGAACCGCTCGCGCGGCCCGGCGGTGCAGTCGCCACGCGCTCAGGCAGACAAGAATTTGTATCAGGCGCTCGCCCGCCGCTCCGTAGAATCTCAAAAGGGCCTCGAAATATTTATGGATGTCGTCGTAGATTTGCTGGTAAAAGATGCGGACAGCAACACGGAAGCCGCGGTTTGCGGCGTAATAACTGAGCGCGGGCATAAAATTTCGGCAAAAACCGTAATCCTTGCCGCCGGAACATTCATGGAAGGCCGAATTTTCATCGGCGAATACGATGCGGAAGAAGGGCGGCTCGGCGAAAAGGCGGCCATTGGACTTGGAAATTCGCTTAGACGGCGCGGCTTTCCGGTTGGACGGCTAAAAACTGGTACGCCCGCCCGCATCGCGTCGGATTCTATAGACTTTTCCAAACTGGAAAGGCAGGACGGAGAGCCCCCCTCGCCGTTCTCGTTTGATTACGACGCCTCAATAGACATAATTAACCGCCCGTCTATCCCCTGCTGGATTACTTTTACCAACGCGGAAACCCACCGCATAATCCGCGACAGCATAGGCCGTTCCCCGTTGTACGGCGGCAAGATAAGCGGCAGGGGGCCGCGTTACTGCCCGTCAATCGAAGACAAAGTGATGCGCTTCCCCGACCGTGACAGCCATCATCTTTTTATAGAGCCGGAAGGACTGTACACAAACGAGATGTATCTAAACGGACTTTCAAGCTCCATGCCGGAAGACGTGCAGGCGGACTACATTCATACGATACGCGGTTTGGAGAAGGCCCGTATCGTTCGTCCGGCTTACGCCGTTGAATACGATTACATTGACCCGCTTGATTTGTATCCGACACTCGAATCCAAACGGCTGTCCGGTTTTTTTTCCGCGGGGCAGACTAACGGCAGTTCCGGCTATGAGGAGGCCGCCGCTCAAGGCTTGATGGCCGGAATAAACGCCGCCCAAAAACTTCGCAACGAAGCGCCTTTGATACTCGGCAGAGCTGAAGCGTACGCCGGCGTACTAATAGACGACCTTACAACGCTTGGCACAAAAGAACCGTACCGTATGTTCACCAGCCGCGCCGAACACCGCCTTGTTTTACGGCACGACACCGCGGACAGCCGTCTAACGCCCAAAGCCCAAGCGCTGGGCCTCATAAGCGATGAACGCTGTGAGCGTTTTGAGCAAAAAATGCGCTCGCTGTCTTTGATACGCGAGCTGTTTGCATCGCGTAAAGCCGGTCCGGCGGAAAGTTTGCGCTTAAAAATCCCTGTCTCCGGGGAAAGTCTTGAACAGGCGCTCAAACATCCGGGCGTTGACCCGCATGAAATAAGCGCGTTCGTACCGGAATTGGAAAATTACCCTCAAGAATGGGTTGAAAGGGTTGTTTTGGACATAAAATACGAAGGCTACATAGAAAAAGAAATGCGTTTTAGCGCCCGCATGGCAAAAATGGACGCGGTAAAACTCGACCCGCTGACGGACTATGATGAGATTAAGGGGCTTTCCGCCGAATCAAAAGAAAAATTACGTCAAGTGCGTCCGCTTACCGTGGGGCAGGCCGCCCGCATTCCGGGTGTCCGTCAAGGCGATGTCGCGTTACTGCTGGTAAAAGCCCGCCGCTCCCGTCAAATATAGTAATAAGCCGCTGATTTTTATAATTTGGGCGCATTTTCGCGCCACTTTAGCGGCGCAAAAACCGCGCTTTTCGGGGCTGCGCGCTTTCGCGCTCCGGCCACTCCGCCCCCTGCGGGGGCGGAGTGGCTGCTTCGCACCCCTACAATCGCTTGCGCTATCTAAAAGCGCTTTTCGCGATAAAAGTTGACGCTGATTTTCGTTTTGAAACCGGAATTGCTGACGGGATTGACAACAAGCTCGATTTTCCATGATTATGATTAAAAGGAACAGCCATGCGACAAGGCAAATTTGGCGTTTACGGCGGGCAATACATCCCCGAAACGCTGATGAACGAAATAATCGCTCTGGATAAAGCGTACAACCATTTCAAAAACGACCCTTCTTTTAAGGCGGAACTTAACGACTTGCTTAAAAACTATGCCGGACGGCCGTCTCTACTATACTTTGCCCGCAAAATGACGGAAGATTTGGGCGGCGCGAAGATTTACCTTAAGCGCGAAGACCTAAACCACACCGGTTCACACAAAATAAACAATGTTCTTGGACAAACACTGCTCGCAAAAAAGATGGGAAAGACGCGCGTCATCGCGGAAACCGGAGCCGGACAGCACGGGGTCGCGGCGGCTACGGCGGCGGCTCTTATGGGGATGGAATGTGAAATTTTCATGGGCAAGGAAGATACGGAACGACAAGCGCTTAACGTATTCCGTATGGAACTGCTTGGAGCAAAGGTAAACGCGGTATGGAGCGGTACGCGGACGCTCAAAGATGCCGTAAACGAGACAATGCGCGAATGGACGCGGCGTGTTCAAGACACTCACTATGTACTTGGCTCCGTTATGGGACCGCACCCGTTTCCAACTATGGTGCGCGATTTTCAAAGCGTCATAGGAATCGAGGCCAGAGAACAGATACTAGCCGCCGAAGGCAGACTGCCGGCAGCCGTTATCGCCTGTGTCGGCGGCGGGAGCAACGCGATGGGTATTTTTTACCGTTTTATCGAAGATAAAACGACGCGCCTTATCGGATGCGAAGCTGCCGGAAAAGGAATAAACACTAGCAAACACGCGGCGGCGATAGCGAAAGGCAGTGTCGGGGTCTTTCACGGGATGAAATCTTACTTCTGCCAAAACAAGGAAGGGCAAATTGAACCCGTATACTCTATTTCGGCAGGTCTCGACTACCCGGGCATAGGGCCGGAACACGCATACCTGCATGATTCTGGGCGGGCTGAATATGTAAGCGTAACGGACAACGAGGCGGTTGACGCTTTTGAATACCTTTCCCGTATCGAAGGCATTATTCCCGCGCTGGAAAGCGCCCACGCCATTGCTCATACGCGCCGTATCGCCGCTCAATTTGGAAAAGACCAAAGCATAATTGTATGCGTTTCCGGCAGGGGAGATAAGGACGTAGCCGCGATAGCGCGGTATCGCGGGAGAAACATTCATGAGTAGAATCGCGGACGCATTCAAAAACGGCAAGGCTTTCATAGGTTTTGTTACCGGCGGCGACCCTTCAATCGAAAAGAGCGAGGAATTTATACTGGGCATGATAGAATCCGGCGCGGATCTAATCGAGATAGGAATACCGTTTACCGACCCGATAGCCGAAGGCCCCGTAATCCAAGAGGCTAACATACGCGCGCTGAATGCCGGAGCAAATCTTGCAAAGCTATTCAAACTTGTAAAAAATCTACGCAAGAAAACAAAAACGCCGCTTGTCTTTTTAAGTTATTTTAACCCGATATTCAAATGCCCCGACTTCTTTGAACAATGTGAAGACGCGGGGCTGGACGGGCTTATAATTCCCGATCTTCCATTCGAAGAAAGCGCCGAAGCGCGGGGGCCGGCCAAAGAGCGCGGGATAGACCTAATATCACTGATAGCTCCGACTTCAAGGCACAGGATAAAAGAAATATCCCAAGCGGCGGAAGGTTTTCTTTATATTGTGTCGTCAATGGGCGTAACAGGCGTACGCGGCGAAATAGAAACGGATTTGAACGGCATGATTGAACTGGCGCGGGCAAACACAAATATCCCGCTGGCTGTAGGATTCGGGGTCAATACGCTGGAGCAGGCTACGGAGATAGGTAAAATAGCGGACGGCGTTATAGTCGGAAGCGCCATTGTTAGAATAATAGAAAAATACGGCGGTGAAGCGGGACCGCGCATCTACGATTATGTAAAATCCATGAAATCCGCCGTCTCGTCTAGTAAATAAGCGGCATACGTTATGAAAACCGCGTCTAAAATAACATATTTTTTTGTATGTCTTTTTATACTGCTTACGCGCTCACCGGCACAGCAGTACAATCAGTTGGACGCGCCGGTCTATGTGAGCAAAAGCGGAAAAAAATATCACCGTATTGACTGTAGGACGTTGCGGAACTCAAAACAGGAAATAAAACTTGCGGACGCGGTAAAAGCCGGATACCTCCCGTGCGCCGTATGCTCTCCCGTCATTATTACCAGCGCCTCATACGGCGCTTTATTGGAAGAAAGCCCGCTTTACCGCGTTAATGTCGAAAAACTCACTTCATACAAGCAAGCCGACCTAAAAAAAATGCTCGCCGCAAAAGTTATACGCCATGTTGACGGAGATACCGTTCATATTTCCATTGAAAATCCGCCCGCCGGCATAAACAAAATAGAAAAATTACGCATGATAGGCGTGGACACGCCCGAAACCGTACATCCCAGCAAGCAAGTTGAATATTTCGGCAAGGAAGCGAGCGGCTTTACAAAGAACGCCCTTTTGGATAAAGATGTATTTATAGCGTTAGATTGGGATCTCCGCGATAAATATGGCCGCATGCTTGCTTATATCTACACGAAAGACGGTAAATGTCATAACGCCGAGTTGATAAAACAAGGTTTTGCCCATGCCTATACCAGGTTTGCGTTTCAATTTTTGGAAGAATTCCGTCTTTTAGAACGCGAGGCCCGCTCCGCTAAAAGAGGATTGTGGGCGGATTAGCGGCGAAGACTTTTCACAGGCTGTATTAGACCCCGCTACGAATGAAAAAGGAGAATTTATGAAAAAAACGATACTGTCTTTATGCGCCGTGCCTTTGCTTTTTGCGTTTAGCGCGCTTAGTTTAAGCGGCTGCAAAGCGCAGGACAAAAGCGAAAATGCCCGTCTAATTAAACCGGAAGATTTAAGATATCCGGCTTATAAAGACAATATAATCCCTGTGGATTACAGCGACCCCGATAACTGGCTTGCCATAAACGCTAACGGGCAGTACACGGTAGATGTATTTTTTTTATACCCTACGTCTTGGAGAGCCGCTCCGGGCGAATATCCTATAGCAAAAATCGAAAATATCAGTATGCGATCCGGGGCATTCTACTACCTTAAAACACGCGCTTCGGCTTTTGAAACCGCAGGCAATATATACGCGCCGTTTTACCGCCAGTTTGACGCGGCAGACATAGTCGGACAGTCTCCCGGATCCGCCATTGGTTTTTTAGGCGGTGTTCCGTTGACGGATCTTACGGCGGCATTTAACTACTATATCAAACACTATAATAAGGGGAAGCCGTTCATACTGGCCGCCCACTCGCAGGGTTCTTTGGTAATGGCCGCTTTTCTGGCGCTTTATATGCGGGACCATCCCGACATATATAAAAGAATGATAGCCGCCTATCTTATAGGAATACCCACGCCGAAAGAATTCTACGAAGAGTTTCCCCATATAAAACCGGCGCAAAGCGCTGATGATTTGGGTGTAGTCATATCGTACAATACCAGCGCTCCGGTTGTAGACGGTAAGGACCCGTTCTCCTACCCCTCAAACATACTGATAAATCCAATAACGTGGGTAACGGACGACAGCTATGCGCCAAAAGAACTCTCAAAAGGCGGAATCATTGTAAATGAAGACGGAACATTTGTAAACGCGCCGAATCTTGCGGACGCGAAAATAAATCCCGCGACAGGTACACTTATCGCCGATGTTGACAGAGAGAAATTCAGTAGTGAAGCCGCGTCCCGATCATACTTCCCGCTGGGCGTACTGCACGAGAACGATATACCGTTATATTACTACGATTTACGCGCCAATGCGGAAAACAGGGTAAAAAAATGGTTCGAGCAGATTGGTAACAAAACCACCGATTAAAATAAAGCCGGCGCTTAAATCATTTAAATCAATTGAAGTACAGACTTTTAGCGGCGTTTTACGTTTTTTTACTGCTGATTCCGGCAATATGCGCTTATTCGGATAATGGAAGCGGCATCATAAGCGCAGTCTCGGTGTCCGGCCTTAAACGGACAAAACTTCATACCGTAGAGGCCGTTTTAGAACAGTTCATAGGCCGCAACGCGGACACGCTGGATTTGAACACGGTTTACGCCGCCATATTGGATATGGGCGTTCTTGAACCGGTATCAATCGCGATAGCGGATGATACCGGCATAGGGGGTAAAATACTTTACGTTGTCGTCCGCGAAAAATGGTCTATATTCCCGCTTCCGCTCCTTTTTGTAAATGCCGAAGGCGTAAACGGCGGCGTTTTTTTTGTTGATACAAACGCTTTTGGCCTAAACGATAAATTTTTTGTTGGCGGTATGTACGGCGCGGAGGGCTGGTTGCTTAATTCCGGTTATATGCATTCCGGAAATGTAGGCGCTCCGGGCGGGATGATTTCCGGCGCGTTTTCACAGGGGGAAAAGCGCGACAAAAACGCTTCCAACGAAGACATACGGCGCTTTAAAAGCAATGCCGTGAAAGCCTCCGCGGGGGTTTCATACTCGTTTAACAGCGTTTTAAGCTCAAGATTGGGGCTTTCTTACCAGCAGATAATGTTGCAAGACAGCGATTCCCCGCTGGAAGAGCCGGAATCCGGAGCGCGTACAATCGACATAAGTGTTGAGGCCGCCTTAAGGAAAAGCGAATGGGACGGGTTTTTACTTTCGGAAAAAAGTTTATCTACAGAATATACTTTTACGGCAAGTCTTGAAGATTATTCGTTACATAAAATAGGACTACGCGGGGTTTATGAAGAATCGCTGCTGCCGGGCTTAAAAGCAAATGTTCATACCGGCTTGCTTTACCACCCGGACGCTCCGCCGCTTTTTGAATCATCCCCGTATGCGGCGCAGGTAAACATACTGCCGCCCTCTCTGTCCGCCCGTCATTATGCGGGGCTGTCCGCCGGTCTGGAAAAATATCTTTTTAAGATAAGCGCCGGCGCTTTATCCGCTTTAATTTCGTATCAGGCGGTATTTTCCGAAGGCCCTATTCTTGGGAGCCGCTTTGACCACGGT